>CAYNBQ010000020.1:0-46143 GCA_964395275.1 uncultured Verrucomicrobiota bacterium | reverse complement strand
CTCCTTGCCCGCCTCATGGTTGCCGCAAGTAAGGACCGAACTTCGGGGAAACGATCCGGCGGTCGGCCGGCAACTCGAACAAAGTAGGAGCCCGATCCCGTTCGGGCGACCTCCGAACGTCCGCCTTCGTCCCGCACCTTCGATGCGATTCCGCAATACGCGGCCTGAAGGGCCGCCGGTCGTCAGCCCGGGGCAACGCCCCGGGTCATGCGCCGACATCCATCGTCGCGCGCTGAAGGCGCGCCACAGAAACGGAAACGAACTTCGCGTTTTCTGTGCGTTTCCAGCGGGTCGTCCTTCGCGGGTGATAACGGAACGGCACGGCGGGATCCGCAAGATGTGGTGGGGCAGCTGCACAAGGGACCGCAGGGATGGTATTTTGCCCTTGCCCGGCGGGTTGCCGCGCCCTTAGATTGCCCTTTCATGAGGACGGGCCGCCGTCGTCTGCGGATTCAGGACCATACCCGTGCAACTTAGATCGATCGAACTCGTTGGCTTCAAGAGCTTTGCGGACCGCACCCGCCTCGAGTTCCCCCCCGGAATCACGGCGATCGTCGGACCGAACGGTTGCGGCAAGAGCAACATCCTCGACGCCATGCGATGGGTGCTCGGGGAACAGAGGCCTCGCGCCCTGCGCGGCGCCCGCATGGAAGACGTCATCTTCGGCGGCACGGAACGGCGCAAACCCCTCGGCATGGCCGAGGTGAGCCTCACCATCACGGACCTGGACCCCTCCCTGGGGCTCGAATACGAGGAGGTGACGATCACCCGCCGGCTCTTCCGCTCCGGCGAGAGCGTCTACCTGCTGAACAAGACCCCCTGCCGCCTGCGGGATATCCGGAACCTCTTCATGGACACCGGCGTCGGTCGGTCGGCCTACTCGGTGATGGAACAGGGGCGGATCGACCAGGTTCTCAGTTCCCGGCCGGAAGACCGCCGCGAGATCTTCGAAGAGGCCGCCGGGGTCACCCGGTTCAAGCAGCAGAAGAAAGAGGCGCTGCGCAAGCTGGAGCACACCGACCAGAACCTGGAACGGCTCGCGGCGATCATCCGCGAGGTGAAACGCCAGATCGGGTCCCTCCAGCGCCAGGCGGGCAAGGCGCGTCGCTACAAGGCGCTCCACGACCGGTTGCGCATCCTGGATCTCCGGCTGGCGTGGGAACAGTATCTCGCCCTGGAACGGCAGAGAAACGAGGCGCAGCGGGAGATCGAGGAGGCCGGGACCGCCTGCCTGGGACTGCGTTCCCGGATCGACCAGGCCGAGGCCCGACTCTCCGAGGCGCGCCGGGAGGCGGAAGAGGCCGAGGAGACCGTTCAGGAAGCCCGGCGACGCTTGGCCGCCGCCGAGGCCGAGGCCGAGAAGGCCCGGCAGACGATCGGTTTCTGCCGCGAACGGATCCGAACGATCGAGGAACGCAACCGGCAGAACGCCGGGGACCTGGACGCCGCCCGCGACCGGCTGAAGTCCCAGGAAGAAGAACTGGCCCGGATCGACGAAGAACGCGCGGGCCTCGTGGAACGCGCCGAGGCCGCCGATCGCGAACTGGCGGAAGCGGAAACGAGGCTGGCGACCCTGGCCGCCGAACTCCGGGAGGCGGAAGAGGCCCTGGCGGAGGCGAACCGGGAGCGTCTCGCCGCCGCCGAGGAAGCCGCCAGGGTGAAAAACGACGCCGTCCGCCTGGAAGGATCCCTGGCGGAATCCTCCCTGCGGCGCGAACGGCTCAGGGCCGAGAAGACGCAGGCGGCCGAACGGCTCGAACGGATCGGCGCCCGCGTGCGCGAGTTCGAAGAGGTGATCGGCGAATCGCGCCGAACCGTGGAAACCCGGCGCGACGCGGTCCGCGACGCGGAAGACCGCCTGCGCGCCTTCCGGGAAGAGGAACGCGCGGCGGCCCGGACCGCCCAGGAACACGAACGGGAGGCGGCGACGATCCTGTCCCGGATCGACGCCCTGGAGGAACTCGCCGACCCCGGGGAACGCTCCGGGCAGGTGGTCGCCGACCCGGCCGATCTCCTCGGTCGGTCCGATCCGAAGGCGATCGTCGGCCGTCTCCTCGACGGACTGCGCATCGATCCGTCGGACGCCGAGGCCGTCGAAGCCGTCCTGGGAGAGGCGGTCCATGCATGGGTGCTGGGGGACGAATCGATCTTCGCCGACCTCGCGAAGAACGCCTGGGAACGGGGCAAGGGCCGGCTCTGGCTCGTCGGCGCGGACTTGGCGCCGTCCGGCCCCGGTGGCGGGACGGGAATCGGCGTCGCCCTGGCCGATCGCATCGACGGCGAGGATCCCTTCGTGCGCATCGCGCGCGCCCTCCTCCATCGCTGGGTGCTCGTGCCTTCCCTCGAGGAAGGGCAACGCCTCCGCGGCGAACATCCCGAGCTGTCGGCGGTCACCCCCCGCGGCGAGATGATCACCGCCGCGGGGCTCCGGCGCATCGGCCGAAGCGCCTCCGCCGCGCCCGGTCCGCTCGCGGTCCGCAGGCGCATCGAGGAACTCCGGACCCGGCTCGAGGCGGAACGCCGGCTCGGCGACGAAACCCGGCGACGGGCCGCCGAGGCCGCCGCCCGCGCCCTGGAGACCGAAACGGTCCTGGCACGGCTTCGCGAGGAACTGCGCGACGCCGAGGTGCAGCTCGCCGCCCGGGAAGGCGAGATGTCCGCTCTCGAGGCCGACCGCAAGGAGCAGGAACGGCGGCTCGAAACGATCGAGTGGGAGCTTCAGAAGTTCCTGGACGAGGAAAAGGAGAGCGAAGGCCGGCGCGAAGAACTGGCGGCCCGGTTGAAGGAAGCCGAAACCCGCGACGCCGCGTGCGCCGAACGGATCGCCGCGGCGACGCGCCGCCTGGAAACGATCCGCGCGGAGCAGCAGCGTCGCGACCGCGAGGTCAACCAGAAACGTCTCGATGCTGTGATGGCCCGGCAGGAGCTTCGCAATCTCGATTCCCGGCGCGATCCCCTGGCCGCCCATGTCCAGGATCTGCGCCGGATCCTCGAGGAACGGCGCCGGAACATCGCCTCTTTCGAAGAGGAGAAGGCGCGGCTGCAGGAACAGCTCGACCTCAACGAGTCCGCCCTGTCGGAGGCCGAGAAGAGTTTCGAAACCCTGAAGGCCGAAATCGTCCGCGCGGAGGAAGAGAAGGGCCGGCTCGCCCGCGGGATCGCCGAGATCGAATCGGCCCTGCGGGACGATCGCGACGCCCTGAGCGCCGAACAGGAACGCAAGGCGCGCGCGGAGGTCCGGCAGGCCGAGGCGGCCGCGCGGATCGCGAGCGTCAAGGAACGGGTCGGCCGCGATTACCAGGTCGTCCTGGAGGATCCCGCCGTCCGGGACGAGGTCCTCGAGGAGGCCGCCAGGATCCTTCCGCCGGAGCCGGACTGGACGCAGGTGGAGAGCGAGGTGGCCGAACTGCGCGAGCGGCTCGTGGCGATGGGGCCGGTGAACCTGGTCGCCATCGAGGAGTTCGAGGAGCTGCAGCACCGCTACGAGGAACTCTGCGCGCAGCAGGAAGACATGATCAAGGCCGCCCGGGACCTGCGGAACCTGATCCAGAAGATCAACAACGACACCCGCAAGATGTTCGCGGAGACCTTCGAGAAGGTCCGCGTGAACTTCCAGAAGATGTTCAAGGAACTCTTCGCCGGCGGGCATGCCAACCTGCTGCTGGTCGACGAGGAAGACATCCTGGAATCCGGGATCGAGATCGTCGCCCGTCCCCCCGGCAAGAAGCCGCAGAACATCTCCCTGCTCTCCGGCGGGGAACGGACCCTGACCGCCGTCGCCCTGCTGTTCGCCATCTACCTGGTCAAGCCCAGTCCCTTCTGCATCCTGGACGAACTCGACGCCGCCCTCGACGACGCCAACATCGAGCGGTACGTCGAGGTCCTGACCCGTTTCAGCCGCACCAGCCAGTTCCTCATCATCACCCACAGCAAGCAGACGATCGCCGCCGCCGACGTCCTCTACGGCATCACGATGGAAGAGACCGGCGTTTCCAAGGTCGTTTCGGCGCGCCTGAGCGGGCGTCGGGACGCCCGGGCGGCGGCCGCGGCCGCCGGCGATCCCGGGACGCGCAGCGCCGCCACCCGGACCTGAGGATGCCTCCCGCCCCGCTCGAGACCGCCGTCCGCGCGGCCCGCGCCGCCGGAGAGATCATCCGACGCCATCTCGGAACGCCGGCCCGGACGATCGAGGAGACCCATCACGACATCAAGCTGGCGACCGACCGGGCCTGCCAGGACGCGATCGTCGAGATCCTCGTCCGAACCTTTCCCGAGGACGGCATCGTCGCCGAGGAGGACCTCGTGCTGCGTCCCCGGGCGCGGCGGCGATGGATCATCGACCCACTCGACGGCACGGTGAACTTCGCCCGGGGCATTCCCCAGTACTGCACCTCGATCGCCCTGGAAGAGAACGGAACGCCGATCGCCGGGGTGGTGTACGATCCCGTCAAGGACGAACTGTTCGAGGCGGAACGCGGCGGCGGCGCCCGGCTCAACGGGCGGGCGATCCGGGTGAGCGAATGCCGCCGGATCGAGGAATCGATCCTGGCGTTGGGCTTTTTCAAGAGCGAGGAAACGATCCGGCGCAGCCTGGGGATCTTTTCCGATCTCGTCTTCCGCGCGCGGAAGATCCGGATCATGGGCGCGGCCGCGCTCGACGGGTGCTACGTCGCCTGCGGCCGGTTCGACGCGTACCTCGAATACGGCATCCGGCGATGGGACGTCGCCGCGGCGCGGATCCTCATCGAGGAAGCCGGCGGGACGAACCGCGTCTTCGACGAACGGGACGAACACACCTTCAGCATCCTGAGCGCGGCCGGCGCGGACCTGCTCGAAGCGATCGCCGCGGCGGGAGCCTGCCCGCCGGCCGCGGGTTCGTAGCACGCCCCCCTTGCGGCCGGAATCGAATCGCCGCCTTCCGCGCCCGGGCCGCGGCGGACGGACGGGCCGCCCGGGTCACGGCCCTGCGACGTCCCCGATTCCGCGTTCCCTTTCAGCGGCCGCTCGAGCGAAGGGTCTCGAAGACCCGGGGCGGGGCGGCGCCGTCTTCCGGTTCGAGAACCAGGCGCACCCGGAAGAGTCCGGGGAGCTCGGTCGGTTCGGACCGGAGGATCCAGTGCAGGGCGACCCCCTGCACGTTGGTCGTCCCTTCGCCGTCCAACGCCGCCGGATCCTCGGCCAGCGCGACGCGTCCCCGCCAGACCTCCGCGGCCTCCGCCATCGCGCGGAAGGTGCGGCTGCGGATCCTCGCCCGGGTGGAGATCAACAGGGATCCGTAGGCCGCCGCCGCGACGATCGCCACCACCGCCAGGGCGACGACCGCCTCGATCAATGTCCAGCCGCCGCCCGCCGCGGGACGCAAACGGTTTCGCGCTCCCGGATTCACGGCCGGCGTTTCCTCATCACGACGGCGGGAGGCCCGCCGTCGCCGACCCGCGGCATTCCGAACAGGGCGTCGACCGTGATCTTTGCGGCGCCGTCCTCTCCGCAGCGGATTTCGACGGTTCCGCCGGTCGAGGTTCCGTCGGGATGGAAAACGATCGCCGATTCCCCGGTTCCTCCGAAACGACATTCCTGCGGCAGTTCGAAGACCGTCTCGGGTTCGCGCGTCCGGTCCGGTTCCCCGGAGGGTTTTTCCCCGGCGCCGGTTTCGCCGTCGTCGCCGCTGCGGATCCGGAGGATCCGGCCGTTCGCCCGCCATTCCACGCGGAGGGATCGTCCCCGGGCCAGGGCCTCTTCCCGGGCCTCCAGGAAGGCCGAAACCGCGGTTCCGGTGGCCCGGCGCATCGAACGGCTGCGAAACATCCCGGAAAGGCTCACCGAGACCACGGCGGTGAGCAGGGCGATGATCGCCAGAACCACGACCATCTCGACCAGGGTGAACGACGCCGTCGTCCGCCGCGGACGTTCGGCATCGATCCTTCCCCCCGGACGGGTCATCTCGCCGCGCCGCCCGAGAGGATCACGTCGGCGGCGTCTCCCTCTCCCCCGGGCATCCCGTCGGCCCCGTAGCAGATCAGCTCGTACTCTTCCCCGGCGCGCCCGGGACTCAGGTAGACGATCTCCCTGCCCCAGGGGTCCCTGGGAACCTTCCCGTCTTCCAAGTATCCGCCGGGCGGGTAGGCATCGGACTTCGCGAGTCCCTCCGGCGCCCGGACGAGGGCCTGCAGCCCCTGCTCCGTGCTCGGGTAGAAACCGTGATCGGCCCGGAAGAGCTGCAGCGCCGTGCGCAACTGCTGGAGAGTCAGCTTCGCCGCCTCGTGGCGCGCCTGGCCGATGCGATGGATCACCGCCACCGTCACGACGGAACTGAGGATCCCGATGATCGCCAGGACCACCACCATCTCGATGAGCGTGAACCCGTTGCGGCCCCGCCGGTCGCCCGTCGTCCTCATGATTCCTCCTCCGGGGAAGCTGTTTCGTCCTTGACGTCCCGCAGCCGCATCCCTTCCTCGCTGAAGAAGGGTTCGAACTTCCGGTAGAGGCTGCGGAGTTTCGCCAGGTAGTACTCCACGTTCTCGTCCCGGTCCGACTCGTCGAAGGCGGCCACCAGCTTGGCGTTGCGGTGCGCCGCGGCCCTCTTGTCGTTCCCGGTGACGTAGTAGGCGACCTGGTCGCCCTGCTGGTATGCGCGTCCCGATTCGAGCGCCAGCTCGTAGGCCGCGCTGCGGTTGCGTTTGCCCGCCTGGACCTTCGCCGAGTAGGTTTCGAGGGAATCCTGCAGCGTTTCGGTCTTCGCGAACATCCGGATCGGCCAGCGGCGCTGTTCGATCTGACGGCAATACGATTCGTAGAGGTCGGCCACGGCTTCCGGACGCCCTTCCAGGAGGCACCGGAGCATCTCCTCCATGAAACGGCGCTGGAAGGGTTCCAGCCCGCGCGACTTCAGCGCGGCCCCCTTGATCGAGAGGCGGCCTTCCTCGTCGAGCAGGGCGTAGTTCTTCATCTTGTAGCTGAACATCGCCCGGAAACGCCCGTCGAACTCGACCTCGATTCCCTCGGGCAACGCCTTCTTCAGGGCCGCCGAAAGCCTCTGTTCGACCCGATCGTCCCCCGGGGCGGGCGGCACGAAGTAGATCCCGTCGGTATCGATTTCGATGATCCTCGAACCCTCCCCGGCGAGGACGTCGATCATCCGGCGCAGGATTTCGCGGCCCTTGGCGGCGACCTTTTCGGCGGCGTCGAAATCGTTGAAGTTGCCCTGGCCGAACCCGAGGTATCCGTAGAAGGAGTTGATCAGGATCTTGAAGGTCGACTGCAGCGCCTGGTAATGCTCCCGGTCCGCCGGCGCGGCGGCCTCGGCGGCAAGCCGTTTGGCTTCGAGCCGGAACCGCCGCAGGTCGGCCAGCATGTCGCGGAAGACCCCTTCCCTGTCCCGGGCCGGCACGTATCCGAAGCGCAGCATGATCGACGGGTACAACGACTGGACGTCGCAGTGCCAGACGCCGCGCGCGACGCCCACGGCGAAGAGGTCCGTGTACCCGCCGGCGAAGGATCGGCTCGGTTCGGGCAGCGGGATCGCGCGGCGCCGGTAGAGCGATTCCCGGATCAGCAGGGCGTTGATCCTCGTGGCGTTCCCCCGGACGACCACGTTCTGGTACGAATAGGGCATCATCTGGGCCTGGACGAACCAGCTCGGGCTGAGGATCCGGCTCAGCTCGCGGGTCTCCCGGACGTCGTCGGCGGCGTACCGGCGCAACCGCTCGGGATCGCGGTCGATCATCGAACTGACCTCGTATCCTTCGATGTACTCGCGGTCGTCGGAGGCCAGGCCGAAATGCCGGGCCACCTCTTTCAATCCGAATCCCGGCAGGGAACGCGACGAGATGTCGTAGTGCAGCACCAGGAAAAACGTGTCGATGACGTGGCGCCCCCGGATCTCGGCCTTCGGATAGCTGATCGTGCGGTCGCCGATCGTCGCCCTGGAGTTCCGGGAGGCCATCACGGCGCCGTCCCGCCCGAGCCGCAGGGAGATCCCGTGCCGGGCGCACCGGGCCGCGATGTACGGCAGGTCGAACCGGAAGATGTTGTGCCCTTCGACCACGTCGGGGTCGCGCTCCAGGAACCGGGCGACGAAGGTTTCCAGCAGCGCCTTTTCCCCGCCTCCGGTGTCCATCAACACCTCTTCCCATCCGGTGCTGTCGGCCAGGGCGATCGCGACGATCCGGTCCCCGTCCCGCTGGGGATTCGGGAAGTCGTAGCCGGGGGTGCAGGTCGTCTCGATGTCGAGCTGGAGCCGACGCAGATCCTCGAAACGCATCCCTTCGAAGAGCGTCTGGCCGGTCGTCAACATGTGCGCATGGACGGGATCGGTCAGCAGCAGGTAGGGCGCGCCCGCGGCGCGGGCGGTCCGGCCGGTGACCTGCTGCAGATGGCGGCGGGCGCGGGTCAGATCCTTCCAGGAAACCAGCCGGGCCAGGAATCTCAGTTCCCCCTCGCCCTCGAGTTCCTCGATCTCGTATTTCAGGCCGGAACCCTCGAGGAGAACGGGTTCGGAAAGGAGGATCGGCGGACGGAACTCCTGGTCCTCCGTGCGGACCCCCTCCGTGGTGCGGATCCACCGGCGCATGCCGTCGTCGCCGAGCGGTTCGATGGCGAGGATCCCCCGCGTGCGATCCGATCCGAACAGGAGCCGGTTCTCGATGAAGGGAAGAGCGGTTTCGGGCATGGCGTCCAGTATACGGCCGGCCGGCGTGGCGTCCAAGAAGGGCCGGGCCGGCCGGTCGGATCAGCACCCCTATTCTAGGGCGTGTCGTAGACGGTCCCGTCCGGGGGCGTCCGGAACCGGAAGATCGTCTCTCCCGGGCGCGCCAGGCCGAGTTTCTCGCGGGCGACCCGTTCCACCTCGGCCGGATCGTTCTGGAGGGCGTCGATCCGGCGCATCAGGATCGGGTAGAGTTCCTCTTCCTCGCGGATGGCCGATTCGAGCCGGTCGCGTTCCGCCCGGTAGTTGCGATACCGCCGGACGGCCGGCGTGAAGATCGTCACCAGTCCGAAGATCACGGCCACGATCGCCGTAACCAGCAGCACGCGATAGGCCACCGACCAGAACTTCACGACCTTCTCCCCGCCGGGGGCATGCGCCCGGCGCCTCCCCCCGGTCAGACCTTCATCAGTTCGCCGCCGTAGACCGCGTCGGCGCCCAGTTCCTGCTCGATCCGCAGGAGCTGGTTGTACTTCGCGAGGCGATCCGTACGCGACGCCGATCCAGTCTTGATCTGTCCGGCGTTCGTTGCAACCGCAATATCGGCGATCGTCGCGTCCTCGGTTTCCCCGGAACGATGGCTGATCACCGTCGTGTACGAGGCCCGCCGGGCCATCTCGATGCAGTCGAGCGTTTCGGTGAGGCTGCCGATCTGGTTGACCTTCACCAGGATCGAGTTGGCGACGCCCTCCTTGATCGCCCGGGACAGGAACTTCGTGTTGGTGACGAAGATGTCGTCTCCGACCAGTTGGACCCTGTCGCCCAGCCGTTCGGTCAAGGTCGCCCAGCCTTTCCAGTCGTTCTCGTCGAGCCCGTCTTCGAGGCTGATGATCGGGTACTTGTCGAGGAGTTCCTCATAGTAATCGACCATCTGCGCCGAGGTCCGGCGGGAACCGTCGGACTTCTTGAAGACGTAGCGCTTCGAGGAGGCGGTGTAGAACTCGCTGGCGGCCGCGTCGAGCGCCAGGAAAATGTCCTTGCCGGGCTTGTAGCCCGCCTTGCGGATCGCCTTCAGGATGACCTCGATCGCATCGATGTTCGACTCCAGCGCCGGGGCGAATCCGCCCTCGTCTCCGACGGCGGTGCTCAGTTTGCGATCCTTCAGGACGCCCTTGAGCGTGTGAAAGACCTCCGCGCCCATCCGCAGCGCCTCGCGGAAGGAGGGGGCGCCCTTCGGGACGATCATGAACTCCTGGATGTCGACCGGGGCGTCCGAATGGGCGCCGCCGTTGAGGATATTCATCAGGGGAACCGGCAGGACCTTGGCGTTCGTTCCGCCGAGGTAGCGGTACAGCGGCAGTCCGAGGGCGTCGGCCGCCGCCTTGGCCACGGCCAGCGAGACGCCCAGGATGGCGTTGGCGCCGAGTTTCTTCTTGGTCGGCGTCCCGTCGAGTTCCAGGAGATGCCGGTCGATGCCCACCTGGTCCGTGGCGTCTTCGCCGAGCAGTTCGGGGAAGATCTTTTCATTGACGTTGGCGACCGCCTTCAGGACGCCCTTGCCGAGGTAACGGCCCTTGTCGCCGTCGCGCAGTTCGAGGGCCTCGTTCTCCCCGGTCGAAGCGCCGGAGGGAACGGCGGCCCGTCCCCGGGCTCCGCAGGCCAGGTCGACGTCCACTTCCACGGTCGGGTTCCCGCGGCTGTCGAGAATCTCGCGGGCAACAATCGAAACGATTTCGGTCATCGGTCGGGTCTCCTTTCCTCCCCGGGATCGAGAACCCCGGGCGCCCGTCTTCTCTGCATCCTCCGCCCGGCGCGGGCGGCCGGAAGGGGCGTAAGGTCGCGGTCAGTGTAGGCTGCGGCGGCGGGGAGTCAAGGTCGCCACCCCGGATTCCCGGGAGCTCAGCGGTGCCGCCGGGGCCACCAGCCGCCGTGACGATGTTTCCGGGACGAGTCGTCGGAATGGGACCGGGCCCGTTCCTCGTCGACCTCCGCGACGACCGGTCCCTCGGCCGCCTTTTCCTCGACCCGGTAGATCGTCTTGCCGGTCGCCAGGAGCTGGATCTCGGATTCGGCCGTGGTGATGATGAAGACGGTGTCGCCCATGCGGACGGTGTCGCCGCGTTTCAGGTCGACGGTCTCGACCTTCTTCCCGTTCACGGTGATGCCGTTCAGGCTGCCGTGATCCTCGATCCAGAGCCGGTCCCCGTCGAGATGGAGGGTGCAATGAACGCGGGAAACCTTCGTATCGGGGATGATGACGCTGCATCCCTCTCCCCGGCCCAGGGTCATCTCGCCCGGGCGGACGGCGATCTTCGAGCCCTTCCGCGGCCCGGTCAGAAAGGTCATGGTCAACATGAACCTGCGCCCCTGTACGCAGGGTACCCGTCCGGGCGGGCGAAGTCCAGAAGAGGGTGATCTCAGTAGATGTCGAGGCGGGAGGAAGGGACCCCGACCGGAACGACCTTCACGGCCATGTCGCGCCGGAACGGCGGGAACGCAAGCCGCAACCGCCCGGCGGCGCCGTCCCCGGGAACCTCGACGGTTTCCTCCCGTGCGACCGTGCCGGAGTACGTGTTCCAGTACTCGACCCGGCGCGGGCCGGGCCGCATGCCGGGAAGCTCCAGAACCAGGCCCGAGACATCCCCGCGGGCGGCGTCCCAGGCCCAGAGATAGGCGTGGGCGTCGCTCTGCACCCCATAGACGCGGACCGAATGCCCGGAAACGACCGAGGCGAAATTCGGTCCCAGGCCCAGGGGGGCCCAGTCTTCGCCCTGCAGATAGACGGCCAGGGGCGTGAAGACGTGCCAGAGGTTCTGCGGGGCGATCCAGTTGTCCCACCACCAGGAGGCCGCCGCGCTTTCCTCGACCGCGGCGGCCCAGATCATGTCGTGCAGCGACTGGCCGTCGGGATCCGAAAACTCGGGCGTCGGCGACAGCTCCGTGCGGGTCGGGTCCGTGCCCGCCGATTCGATCCCGAAGGGGAGGTAGAGCGGCCGCGGGGACGCGGAGACGGAGGAGGGCGCGGATGCCAGCCCGTATTCTCCCAGGATGCAGGGCTTGGGATAATCCTTCATCTGCCGGACCAGGCGGATCTGCTGCAGCGGCAGGTCGTCGTTGTAGCGGTGGCTCTCGACGAGGTCCATCTCCGGCAGGCTCCAGATCTCGGGGAACCGCAGCGGATCGGGGTCGTTCGAGAAACTGGTCGTCCGCAGATGTTCGTACGGATCGATCGACCGGATCCACGCGCCCATCTCGCGGTGCCAGGCCTCCCCTTCCGCGCGATGGTCGTGATAGGTGTCGCCGGGATCCCCGGCGCCGATGATGTCCGCCTCGTTCCAGAACTCCCAGCAGAGCACGGCCGTGCTGTACGACCAGCGGGCCACGATGTACCGGAATCGTTTGCGGGCGTAGGCGCGGGCCTCGGCGTTCGTCAGGTACTCGATCGGTTTCGACAGCATCCCGCCCTGCGCGACGTTGTACGGGTTGTCGTTCCAGTTGGAGTAGACCGCCTTGTTCCACCCGTTGAAGGAATCCAGGCACATCTGCACGTAGATCCCCCGCGCCGCGGCGTCGTCCAGCAGGTCGTCGAAACGCTTGCTGATCTGCTGCGAGTACCGGCCCAGCCCGTGCCACCATCCGCCGTCCTTCCATTCGACGGCCTGCCCCGCCGAATGCTGGGACATCCAGTACCGCGTCCAGTTTCCGCCGGCGTCCGCCAGCGCCTGCTGCCAGCCCTGGATCGTGAATCCCCCGCCCTACCAGGCCCAGCAGAGGTTGCACCCCACCGGACGGTAGGGTGTGCCGTCGTCGAAAACCAGGTACCGCGGGTTCCGCGCGTCCACCCGAACGAAGCCGGGCCGCGCCGGCGCCGTGCAGGTGACCGTCCGCCACTGCGAGGTCCCCTCTCCCCGCAGGTCCGTCACCAGGATCCGGTACCGGTGGACGCCGGCCCGGCGGCCCACGACGCGCGCCATCCAGGTCTGCACGCCCGTGGGCACGTAATCCTCGCCGCCGCCGCCCGAGGCCACCCGATCGTAGCCGACGAACCAGAACGCCGGCATGGTGATCCGTTCCCCCGCGGGATCCTCGAATTCCACGCGGACGTCGACCTCGTCCGGATCGTACGGATTCGAATACGAACGGCTCAGCGTGAAGGTGATCTCGATCTTCTCGTACGCCGGAACCGGATCCGGGGAATGCCGGATGTCCGAAACGGTCGTGGCCGGGGCGGACGCGCACGAGAGCACGATCCACGAAAAGACGACGGCGATCCGGAGGCGGTTCACCGGATTTCCTTCGCCGCGAGGGAGAGACCGATCCGGGAAAGGCGGATTCATGCCGGACCGGGAAGAAGTTCCAGTTCCGCCGCGATCGGCTGCAGCGATTCGATGACGATCCCGATCAGCTCCGGGAGTTCCATCTCCAGGAGTTCCGCGCCCCGGCGGATGTCGTCCCGCGAAACCTGGGCGGCGAACGACGCCTGCTTGAGCTTTTTCGTGACGCTCTTCGGTTTCATGCCTTCGAGCCGGGTCGGCCGGACGAGCGCGCAGGCGGTCACGAACCCGCAGAGTTCGTCGACGGCGAACAGGGCCTTCCGGAGCGGGCGGTCGAGGGGGTACTCGTCCTGGTTCCAGTGCGCGTGGGAGAGCACGGCGCCGACGATCTCCTCGCCGTACCCGCGCGCGCGCAGTTCCCCGGCGCCGCGACGGGTATGTTCCGGCGGATCCGGGTACCGTTCGTAGTCGAAATCGTGGATCAGGCCCACCACCCCCCAGAGGTCCTCGTCTTCGCCGAACCGCCTCGCCATGGCCCTCATGGCGGCTTCCACGGCCAGGGCGTGCCGGATCAGCGACGGGTTCTCCGTCCATTCCCGCAGGAGATCCCAGGCCTCCGTGCGCGAAGGCGTTCGATCGTTCATGTTCCGTCGTTCCTCTCTCTTCGGGGATCGCGTTTTCCCGGTTCCCGATGGTGGACGTCCGATGCGAAGGGGTCAAGCGGGAGGGGTTCCGTCTCGGTTCGAAATCCGGAACGTGGTATCCTTCGCGGAGAAAGGGCCGAACCGGAGAAGCGAGCGCCATGGGAGAGAGATCCGCGATCAGCCGCCGCGAGTTCCTGCGCCGAAGCGCCCTGGGAACGACGGTCGTTCTCCTGCCGGTGGGATGCTCCGGCGGCGGCGACCGGGGGCGTTCCGTCGTCGCCGTGGCGAGGGATCCGGCGGTCTGGAACGGCGAGATCCTTTCCCGGACGCGATACGCGGCGATGCTCGACCGTGCGGTCGCGGCGGTTGTCGGAACGTCGGACCCGAAAGAGGCCTGGCGGAGGCTCTTCACGCCGGAAGACGCCATCGGCGTCAAGGTGAACTGCCTGGCCGGTCCGCGCCTGTCGACGCCCTTCACGGGGGTCCTGGCGCTGGCCGACTGCCTGCGGAAGGCGGGAATCCCCCCCGGCCGGCTGCTCGCCTTCGAGCGGACCGAACGGGAGATGCGCCGCGCCGGCTACGCGGTCGACGGCGGCGAGATCCGATGCCTGGCGACGGATCGTCTTCCCGGCGGCGGATACGAACCGCGCCCGACGCTCGGTACGGACGTGGGTTCCTGCCTGTCGCGGGTGCTGACGCGCCGCTGCACGGCCCTGGTTTCCTTCGGCGTGGCCAAGGATCACGATCTGGCGGGAATCTCGGCGGCCATGAAGAATCTCTACGGGGTGATCCACAACCCGAACAAGTACCACGACAACCGCTGCGACCCCTTCGTGGCGGACGTCCTCGGGCTCCCGCCGATCCGGACCCGGTTGCGCCTGGCGATCGTCGACGCCACGCGGGCCCAGTGCCACGGGGGACCGGCCTTCAAACCGGCCTGGGCCTGGCGGGCCGACCGGATCTTCGTCGGCACGGACCCGGTCGCCGTCGACCGGTGCGTGGCGGACCTGATCGAAGCCGAACGGGCGCGGCGGGATCTGCCGACCCTCCGGGAGGCGGGGCGGGAACCGACGTGGCTGGAAACGGCGCAGGCGCGCGGACTCGGGCGCGCTGACCCGGCGGCGATCGTCGTGCGGGAGGTGTGACGATGTCGACGCAATGCAGCCGGCGCGATTTCCTGACGGGTCTCGGCCTCGGCGCGGCCGCGTTCCTCGTGCCGGCGTCTGGGCGGTCCGGGATCCCGTCGGGGGAGGAAGGCCGGTTCTGGAAGAAGGCCCGCCACTGGGAACCCCTGCCGGAGCACCGGGTGCGCTGCCTGCTCTGTCCGAGGAAATGCGAGGTGGCCGACCGCGAGCGGGGCACCTGCGGCGTGCGCGAGAACCGGGACGGAACGTACTACACCCTGGTCCATTCCCGCCCGTGCAGCCTTCACATCGATCCCGTGGAGAAGAAGCCCTTCTTCCACGTGCTGCCCGGCACCCGGGCGCTGTCCATCGCCACGGCCGGCTGCAACATCGAGTGCCGGTTCTGCCAGAACTGGGAGATCTCCCAGTTCCGGCCGGAACAGGTCCCCGCGCCCTACGTTCCCCCGGAGGAGATCGCGCGCAGGGCCTCCGAGAGCGGATGCGCGACGATCGCCTACACGTATTCCGAACCGGTGATCTTCTACGAGTACATGGTCGATTGCGCCGCCGCGGCGAATCCCCTCGGGGTACGGAGCCTGATGGTCTCGAACGGCTTCATCCGGGAAAAGCCGATGCGGGAGGCCTGCGAGGTTCTGGCGGCCGTCAAGATCGATCTGAAGGCCTTCACCGAGGAGTTCTATCGCAAGACCTGCAGCGGAGAACTGAAGCCGGTCCTGCAGACCCTGCAACTCCTTCACAGGATCGGGATCTGGCACGAAATCGTCGTTCTTCTCGTGCCCGGACTGAACGACGGGCGGGAAGAGATCGATGAAATGACGCGATGGATCGCCGGGGAACTCGGGCCCGAGGTGCCGGTTCACTTCAGCCGGTTTCATCCGACCTACAAGATGAAGAATCTTCCGCCGACCCCGGTTTCCACCCTGGAACGGGCGTGGGACACGGCGCGGAAGAACGGGCTGCTTTTCGTCTACGTCGGAAACGTGCCGGGGCACCCGGCCGAACAGACGGTGTGCCCGGACTGCGGCGCCCCGTTGATCCGGCGGTACGGATACCACGTGATCGAAAACCGGCTGAAGGACGGCGCCTGCCCGGATTGCGGGCGAACCATCCCCGGAATCTGGAAATAGGCCCGGCGGAGCCCCCCGGCTTCGTCACCGGAAAGGATCGAAGAGAAAACGGGGAGATGAAGACCCCCTCTTCGTCCCCTGCGGAAGGCGGCGGAAACGATGGCGTTGAACGAGGAGAAGCTGCTGCGGCGGATCGACGAGATCGGCCGGGAATTCTACGAATCCGCGCGACGCCGCCAGGCGTCCTTTCTGAGCCGGGATCACTGGGACGCGGCCCTGCTGGAGTGGTCGATGAAGGATCCGGATCTCAAGGTCCGGATCTTCCGGTTCGTGGACGTCCTGCCGGTGCTGCAGGATCCCGAGGATCTCGTGGAACATCTCCGCCGGTATTTCGGGGACACGGACCGCGGTCTGCCCGTACTGGGTCAATGGGGGATCCAGCTTGCGGGGGGGAACCGGCTCGTGGCGCGGGCCGCAGCGGCCGCCATACGACGCAACGTCGAACGGATGGCCCGCCGCTTCATCGCCGGCACGGCCTCCGGGGAACTGCTCGACGTGGTCCGTCGCCTGCGCCGGCAGGGCATGGCATTCACCGCGGAACTCCTCGGGGAGGCCACGGTCAGCGAGGCGGAAGCCGACGAGCGTCTGCAGGGATACCTGGGGATGATCGACACCCTCTGCGAAGAGGCCGACGGATGGGAGGAGATCCCCGCGATCGACCGCGCGGGCGCCGGAAGCATCCCGCGCGTGAACGTGTCCATCAAGCTCTCGGCGCTGGATTCCCAGTTCGACTCCGTCGATCCGGACGGAAGCATCGAGGCCGTTTCCCGAAGGCTTCGCCCGATCCTGCGCAGGGCCCGGGAGAAGGGCGCCTTCGTCAACTTCGACATGGAGCATTACGCGATCAAGGATCTGACCCTGGAGACCTTCTTCCGCGTGCTGACCGAAGACGAATTCGCGGACTGGTCCGACGCGGGGATCGCCCTGCAGGCCTACCTGCGCGACACGCCCTCGGACCTGGAACGCGTCATCCGCTGGTGCAGCCGCCGGAAATGTCCGGTGACGGTTCGACTCGTGCGGGGCGCCTACTGGGACATGGAAACCGTTCTGGCCCGCCAGCGGGGCTGGCCGATCCCGGTTTTCACGAAGAAATACGACACCGACATCCGTTTCGAAGAATGCGTCCGGCGCCTTCTGAAATCGCACCCCGTCGTGCGGACGGCGGTCGCCTCGCACAACATCCGGAGCCTCGCCGTGACGTCCGCGCTCGCGGAGGCGATGTCGGTCCCGGCCGACGCATACGAATTCCAGATGCTCTACGGGATGGGCGATCCGCTGAAGGAAGCCGTGGTCGAACGCGGCGTGCGCCTGAGGATCTACACGCCCTACGGGGAACTGATCCCGGGCATGGCCTACCTGGTCCGGCGACTCCTCGAGAACACGGCGAACGAATCGTTCCTGCGCCGGGGATTCGTCGAGAACGCCCCGGTGGAGGAACTTCTCGAGGATCCGCGGCGGATCCGCGCGGCAACGGAAATCGAACCCGCCGCCCCGCCGCGGACGGCAAAGCGGCCCGCCGGCGGAACGCCGCCTTTCGTGAACACGCCGGAACGGGATTTCTCCTCGGCGCCGCAACGGGCGGCCTTCGCGGAGGCGCTCCGGGAGGTCCGGCGCCGTCTCGGCGGGATGCATCCCCTCTTTGTCGGCGGGGAAGAATGCGGCGACGGACGGGATTTCGTTTCCGCCAATCCGTCGCGTCTCTCCGAGGAAATCGGCCGGGCGGCCTGCGCGACGGTCTCCGACGCCGACCGGGCCGTCGACGCGGCGCGTCGAGCCTTTCCGGAGTGGCGGGACACCCCGCCTTCCCGGCGGGCGCATCTTCTGTTCCGAACCGCCGAGCTGCTCCGGGAACGACGGGATGAAATGGCCGCCTGGGAAGTGCTCGAGGTCGGGAAGAACTGGCGGGAAGCCGACGCCGACGTCGTCGAGGCGATCGACTACCTGGAGTACTACGGCAGGGAGATGCTGCGGCTGTCGGGGTGGCGCCCCACGCAGGATCTGCCCGGGGAAACCAACGAGTACGGGTACCAACCGCGGGGTGTCGCGGTGGTCATCCCTCCGTGGAACTTCCCCCTGGCGATCCCCGTGGGCATGACCTCCGCCGCGCTGGCCGCCGGCAACACGGTCGTTCTCAAGCCCGCCTCCCAGTCGCCGATCGTGGCCGCCCGGATGATCCGGATCTTCCGGGACGCGGGGATCCCCGCAGGCGTCCTGAACTTCCTGCCGGGACACGGCAGCGAGATCGGCGATCATCTCGTGAAACATCCGGCGGTGCATCTCATCGCCTTCACCGGATCCCGCGACGTCGGCTGCCGGATCCTCCGACTCGCCGCGGAGATCTCCCCGGGACAGGCGCACGTCAAGCGCGTCATCACCGAGATGGGGGGAAAGAACGCGGTGATCATCGATTCGGACGCCGATCTCGACGAGGCCGTGCGGGGCGTCGTCGTTTCGGCCTTCGGATTCCAGGGGCAGAAATGTTCGGCGGCCTCGAGGGTGATCGTGCTGGAAAAGATCTACGAACCGTTCCTGGCCCGGCTCGTGGAAGCGGCCCGCAGCCTGCGCCAGGGACCGTCGGAGAATCCCGGCAATTTCATGGGACCGGTCGTCAGCCCCGCCGCGAAACGCAGGATTCTCGACTACATCGAGGTCGGCAAACAGGAAGCCGAGGTCGCCCTCGAGATCGACGCGTCCTCGATGAGCGAGGGATCCTTCGTCGGTCCGGCGATCTTCCGGGACGTCGATCCCGGCGCGCGCATCGCCCGGGAGGAAATCTTCGGTCCGGTCCTGGCCGTGCTCCCCGCCCGGGATCTGGACCACGCGCTGGAAATCGCCCTGGGCGTGGACTACTGCCTGACGGGCGGACTCTACTCGCGCAATCCCGCCTCCATACGCAAGATCCGCCGGGAGTTCCGCGTCGGCAACCTCTACATCAACCGCAAGATCACGGGCGCCGTCGTCGAACGCCAACCCTTCGGCGGATTCGGCATGTCGGGAATCGGGTCGAAGGCCGGAGGCCCCGACTACCTGATCCAGTTTCTCGAGCCCCGTACGATCACGGAGAACACGATGCGACGCGGATTCGCCCCGGAGGAACCCGGCGAGGGCTGATCCCGTCCGGCTTCGCCGTGTACGATCGAGGGGCGTTGCAGTAGACTTGCGCCGCGTTTTCAGGGGAACCCGTATCGCAAATGACCAAACGGCCGACCCGATCCTTTCTTCCGTCGGCGGGATTGCTGTTGATCCTGGTTGCGGCGGCGGCCATCCGGCTCCAGGGGATCGCGTGGGAACGTCTCCATCCCGACGAACGGGTCATCGCCTCCTGGATCGATCGCACGGACAAGCACTGGTCCGCGCCGGAGGTGGTCTATCCGAACGGCTTCTTCATGCTGATCCGCCCCTTCCGGCGGGCGGTCCTCGGGGCCGTCGCACTGGCCGACCACTGGGCCTACTGGACGAGGCAGGCCGTCCGTCTCGAACCGGCCCGGGTGGATTCGCTCCTGCTGGCCCGCTTCTTCAACGTCCTGCTCGCGCTGCTGACCTGCGTCCTGGTCTATCTGACCGGACGCCGGATCACGGGCTCGCGGGGCGCGGGACTCTTCGCCGCCCTTCTCCTCGCGTTTCACCAGTACCATGTCGAACACAGCCATTATGCGGAGACGGACATCGCCATGGTCTTCGCCCTTTCGGCGGCCCTCTGGCTCTGGACGGTCTTCGCCGACCGCGGGACCTTCCCCGTGTTCGCCGCGGCATCGGCGGCCGCGGGATTCGCCGCCGGAACGAAGTTCCCCCTGCTCTTCCTGGTCCTTCTTCCGCTTCCCGGCGCCGTCGTGCTCGCCCGGCGCGCACCCGCAGACCGGCTTCGTCGCGGACTGATCGCCGCCGGGGCGGGGATTCTCTTCTTCGCGCTGGGATTCACGATCGCCAATCCCGGCGTCATCGAACCCGGCGAATTCCTGGCCGGGCTGCGGCATGAATCGGCCCGCGTCTATTCGGAGACCCTCGGGCTGCTCGGTCCGGCCGCCGACGATCCCTCGGCCCGTTTCCTGATGAAGGGGCGCGGACTCCTCCTGGCGGCCGGCTCGCTGGGAGCGCCATGGGCCGCCCTGGCCGCCGTGGGATTCGTGCTCGGGTTCACCCGCCCCTTCCGGAAGCACTGGATCGTGCTGGCGCTCGTTCCGATTCTCTATCTTGCCTACTACCTCGGCGCCGCCCCCTGGGTCCGCAGCCAGGAATTCCTGAATTTTCTTCCCTCCCTGGCCGTCCTCGCCTCGATCCCGATCCTGGTCATCCTCCGGCGGAGCGCCGGGGTGTCGTATCGGACCCCGGTGCGACTTGCGGTTCTGGCGGTCGCCCTGGCGGCGGTGATCGTCGACGCGCGGCGCGGGCTCGCCGTGGCCGACGGTTTCGGCTGGTCGGACACGCGGGTGCTGGCCCGGGGATGGGTCAAGAAACACGCGCCCCTCGACGAAACCGTCGCCTTCGAAACCTACACGGACCCGATCCACCAGGGCACGTTCCGGGATGTCGTCGGCATCCTCAAGGCCGAGAGGCCGGGCGCCGACACGGGTCTTTCGTACGCCCTGGAACGCGGCTGCAGCTACATCTTCCGCAACGCCGTGATGACGGGCAGAGGAACGCTGGATCCCCGCACGGGACGCCGTTTCGCCGAATACGAGGCCGCCTGGAAGGAGTTCCGGAACCGGGCGGTCCTCCTGCGGATCTGGGCGCCGCTTCTGCGCCCTCTGGCCACCTTCTGCAACCCGGAACTCCAACTCTACAGCCTCCAGCCGCACCGGGAAGAACTGCGGATCGACGTGCCCTTTGTACCGCCTCTCGATCTGCATCCCTTCAACCGGACCACCTATTTCCCCGTCGGCAGCCGTCTCGGATCGACGCCCGGCATCGAAATCACCCGTTGTCCGGTCACCTGCGCCGTGGCCGGCCCCGGCGTTCTGGATCGTCCCGTCTTCGCGGTGATCCAGACCGGGGAACGATCCGCGGAGGTGATCCTGCGCGGTTTCGGACGAAAACGGGAACTCGCCCTGGCGCCCTACGATCTCCGGATCGTTCCCCTGCGCCGGCGGACGATCGCGCCCCCGTGGCGCCGGTTCGAACGCGTGACGGTCCGCGCACGGCCGATCGAGAACATCGTCCGGATCCCCTGCTTCTTCCGGATCGTCTTCCGTCCCGTGGAAGCGGCCCGGCTCTGCGCGGACTCGGGATACCCCCGCCGGGCCCTCGAGTTCCTGGAGCAGTACGGTTCCGGACGCCCGGAAGAAGATCTCCTGCAATACCGCCTCCTGACGCGGCTCGGAGAATGGTCGAAGGCCGGAAGGCTGCGATCCCGAATCGTCGATGCGGTTCGTTCGATCGAAACGGCCCTGGAATTGGATCCGGCGTCCGTCCGTCTTTCCGGCGTGAACGCCCTCGAATTCGATCGATTCGCCCGGCTGCGGCTCGGAAACGTCTCCGTCCGGATCGATCCCCTTCCCGTCTCCTCCGGAGGCACCGGCGGCTCCGCGCGCGTCGATCTCCCCCTGCGGCTGGACCACGGCGGATTCCGCCTTTCCGGAACCATCCGGGTTCGCGCCGCGGGAACGGCTCCGGAACCGGGGGAAGGTTCGCTGACGATCCGCGACGACCGCGGGAACGCCGTCGCCGTCGTCCCCGTTCCCGGGACGAAGGGCGCCGTCCGATCCGTTCCCATGGAAATCGTCCTGTCCACGGACATCGATCGACGTCCCCGGCTGGATTTCTCCGCGGACCGACCGGTGCAGGTCGACCTCCGCGACCTGGAACTCGGCTGGAACAGCCGGGAGATCCTCGAAACCTGCCGGAGATCCGCAAGGATCGCCCTGGCCCGCCACTGCGTCCACGACGGCGATTTCGAGGGCGCCCTGCAATGGCTCGAGGATCTCGGCGAACCGGGAACCGGGGCCGGCGAAATCGCGGAGATTCGTCTCCGCTCCCTCCTGGCGCTCGGGGCGGATTCCCGGAAAATCCGTCGTGCCTCCGAATCCCTTCGACGGGCGGCCCCGTCCCATCCGCTGCTCGCGGTCGAGGGCCGCGGAGCCGAAGAGGCGTTTCCGAACCTGGGGCATCCCGTCGTCTTCGAACCCCTCGTGCGCCTCGACGCGGTCCGATGGGAAGGGTCCCCCGCGCGGCTCCTGCTCGGATTCACGATCCTCCGGGACGAGACGCCGCCGCTGCGGATCGTCCTCGAAGAACGGCGCCGATGGCGGCGGCGCACGATCGCCGCGGCACCCCTGCATCCCGGAGGATTCCGTTCCCGCGGAGAGCGGTTCGTCGTGCGTTTCGACCCTTCCGAGGGCGGGGTGAATCCGCTCGATCCCGCACGGTTGTCGATCCGGGTGGAAAGCGCCGTGCCCTGGCTTCCCGGCTCTCTCCGCATCGCGGAAACGGGCCGCGACCGCCTTCCCCTGGGGGAGTTCACGACACCGGCCTCGAATCGGCGGTAGGGACCGTTCCCCGCAGCTCCGGACCCCTCCCCCCGCCGATCGCCGTCCCGCGACGCCGAGTCGGTCCGGGGGGATGATCGGGTCCGATCGTCCGGCGGTGCGGGCGCACGGTCCGCAAAGATGTCTCCGGCCGGGCGGACCGGAGCTTCAGGCCGATCCGCCGAGCGGATCGGAAAGGCGGAGCACGCGGTGCACGTCCCAGAATTCCAGCCGAAGGTCTTCGCCCGGATGGACGGCTTCGGGAAGGTGCGCCCGCAATTCGACCTCCCCGGAACCGATCCGGACCCTGTCCAGCCAGATCGAAACCCCGTCGCCGACCAGGTGCGGAACGACGTCCACCGGCACGCCTTCCTCCCGAACGCGGAATACGACGGCGTCCGGCGCCGCCGGAACGTCGACTCTTCGAACCGAGAAGGCGTGCCGTCCGCCGTAGACCGACACCCGGGGAATCGCCAGGAGATCGTCTTCCGTACGGATCGTGGCCACCCGGTCCTCGCAGAGGAAGGCCGTCGTGTATCCGGAGGCGCGGGCGCACCACGCCTTGTCACGCCGCATCGATCCGCCGGGATAACAGAACCCGTCGGGCTTGAATCCGCCGTTCCGGACGATGTCCTCGTAACAGCCCCGGATTTCCGGGATCGGATTGCGGAACGAAGCCAGGTTGCGATGGGTTCGGCTGTGCCCCCCGAAGGTCAGAACGCCGCGCCGATGGATTTCCCGGATCTCCTGCCAGGTCAACAGGGGCGATCCCTCGAATCTCGTTCGTTCCCCGGCATCTTCCGCGATGATGCCGGTGATCAGGAAGACCACGCCCCGGAACCCGTGTTCCTTCAACACGGGTTCCACCACGGTCAGGTTCGAAAGATACCCGTCGTCGAAGGTCAGCAGGATCGGGCGCGGGGGCAGAGGCCTGCCCCAGCGACGGTTGGCCGCCAGATCCGCCGGGAGGATCGTGCGGTACCCCTCGGCCTCGAGAAACGCCATCTGGCGCCGGAAATCCTCCGGGAGAACCCACCAGACGTTGTCCGTCCGCTCGTCGCTGATCCGGTGGTACATCAGCACCGGGATCGTCACGGGGGTCGTGCGATTGTGCGACAACCACACGATGCCCGCGGTGACGGCGGCCGCCGCCACCGCCAGGACTCCCGTTGCCAGGGAGCGGAACCGATTCTGCATCGTGAAGGCCATCGTGAATCCCGCGGGACCGGGAAAGCGCGGCCCGTCCCGCCCGGGGGTTCGCCCGGCGGCGGAATCCGCCCTTCCCGAAGAGAAGAACCGCATACCCTACGGTTCCCGCCCGGAATTGACAAATCGTCCTGCCGTCCCCCCGGATCAGGGCGACGCGACGCCCTCCGCGGAGGCGGCCTCGCGGATCCGCCGGCGGATATCCGCCCGCCGTTTCCGGATCTCCTCCTCCCGCCGTTTCAGCACGGCGTCCCCGGCGAAGACGATCACCCCGTAGGGTCTCGAAAGATCGAAGCGCACGGCGATCTTTCCGGTCTCCGCGTTCCCGGAAACCGGCATCGCCGATCCCCATCCGTCGATCGTCAGCAGACGCGCCCCGTTCCGGGGCACGGAGAGATCTTCGGGAATCGGGAAGCGGAGCGTGACGACGCCGGGAGGAACGACGCGATCCTCTTTCATGTCCACGTCGTAGTTCACGAGGTGGAAGGCAAGCACGTCCCCCTCTTCCGACGCCCACGGCTCGATCAGCAGGGTCGGAGGGGCGTCGGTCTCGAGCCCGAACCGACAGGCCAACCGGGCCAGGTCGGCGGCATTCCAGTCGGCGCGTCGCGCGACTTCCGACACCCACGAAGGGATCCGGGAGCGCGCGGTTCGATTTTCGTCGCGCATCGCGAACCGGCCGTCGACGTACAGTTCCCCGCCGTCCTCGGCATACCTGCGCAGGGCCTCCATCTGCCGGTCGCTCAGGCAATCGCCTCGCGGAACCAGGAGGGCGTCGTAATCGCCCAGGCGTTCCAGGCTCCAGGCGTCGTTCCAGAGGCCCGGGTAGCCGAAAAGGACGGCGTCGTGCGGGACGTGCAACGCCTCCAGACGGTTCGAGATCTCCTCGAACAACGCCGCAGGCTCCGGATCCTCGATCCCCAGCGCGGGAAACTGCGACCAGATCATCGTCGGCAGGGAACAGACGATCCCGACCCGGGCGAGGCTCCGCCGTCCCAGGAACAGGGCCCGGTGGCGGCGGAGCATCTCCGCCCAGCGGGCGGTCATCGTTCGCATCTCCGGCATCCGCACGAAGGCCCGGCTCACGAAGCCCCGCGGCCAGGAATCGTCCGCCATGTGGATCGTGCGAAAGGCGCCGTGGGCGACGGCTTCGCCGTATGCGGCTTCCTGCCAGGCGGCGGAGTCCATCAGGCGGCGGTCCGGCCCCATCCGGGCGGTCCCCCGGAACCAGACGGGACGTCGGTCGTACCCGGACGCCCGGTAGAGCCGGCAGGCCCATCCGTTGCGCCGGGGCCTGAAGTCGGGAAACTCGACGAGCCGTTCCACCTCGATCACGTCGTTCACGGGGGACAGAAGAAGCGGGAAAGGACACGCCGTCTGGATCTGGTTGCCGGAGACGGAGAATGTGCGCCCCTCCGTTTCCGCGACCCGCTTGAACGCCAGGGCGTGATCCATCCAGCGGTCGCGATGGGTTCGGTACTGGAAGAGAACGTACTCGCGCGCCGTGGCGTCGCGGAGCGCGCGGTCTCCCACCAGGCCGTAGCGCAGCGCATAGTCGCGAAAGGAAAATCCCTCGGGATTGTCGATGCCCCGCGCGGCGAGTTCCTCCCTCGAATGGGACCGAAGGAGCTGATCCCGGAAGAGATCTTCGCAGGCTGCGCAGAAGCAACCGCCCGCCGTGGTGAAGGGCGGCACCCCGATGTTGTCTTGGCAGACGCCGTCGCCCCGGTCGATCACGCCGATCGTCCGATCGCGGTAATAATCGCGCCAGGCCGATCCGTTGTGGCACATGTAGAATCCGCCTTCTCCGAAGGTCTCCCAGGAGTTGATCTGCCCGGCCAGGGTCCGCGTCATTCCCGCCTCGAGGAAACGGCCCCAGCGCTCCTCCCAGATCTCCGGCGCCTCCACCCGGTAGAGTTCCTGGTATTCGAGCGCGCTGGTCGTGTACCAGGCCCCTTCTTCCCGCCGCAACGACATCTGCCCCGGATGACGCGCCGAGGCCCAGTCGATCGCATCCGGCCGGATCTCGCGTCTCATGAAATCGACGACCTCGGGCATGGTCCCGTTGCAGCTTTCGAAGATGCCCACCACCGTCATCTCCTCCAGCAGGCGGGACAGTCCGCGGCGGGCGCGCACCTCGGCGAGCGACCTCCACGCTTCGGCCCGCGACGGCCAGTCGATCCCCACCGGACGATCGAACCCGGGGGCCTGCGCAGGCGCCTCTTCGATCCTCAGGTCGTCGACGACGAACCGGGCCCGCCGGAGGATGCCGATGATCAGGTAGGAGTCGGTCACGCCGGCCGCCGGAGCGAGTACCGCGCCCGCGTCGGAGCGGGCCCCCTTTTCGCGTCTCCAGAAGGGGCCGTAGACGTCGGTGGCGTCGTTCGGGCCGCGGGACCGCGAACGCAGCAGGAAGTAGAACGCCGGACGCGCCCCCCGCACGCCCGGGTCGATGTCGTCGATCCGGTATTGGAACCGGATCGTGTAGAGCCGGCCGGGCTCGAATCGGACCTCCTCCGTCGTGTGAAGGATCTCGTGCCAGGGGGTCTCCAGGCCCATGGAATCGCCGGCCAGGGAAAAACGCCCCGCCAGGGCCCCTTCCTCGACGCCGATCCGCCGGACCGCGGCCCCGCCCGTGTCGGATTCACCGGGAACGACCCAGGGTTCGCCGTCGCGTTCGAACCCGATCGTCCAGGACGACGATCCCGCGGCGGCGACCGCCCACAGGATCGCGCACGACACCGCGGCCGCCCGCAGGGGATCCCCCGTCATTCCGCGCACGGTTCCCCGTCCCGTCCCAGAAGCGAACAGATCCGTTCGACGAGATCGTCCGCCCGGTACGGTTTCTGGATGAAAGACGTCCGGCCGCTCTCGAGCAGGTGGCCCGGAACCAGTTCCTCGCTGTACCCGCTGGAGAACAGAACCCGCACGTCCGGCCGGATCCGGCGGAGTTCCCGGTAGACGTCTTCCCCGCCCATGCCGGGCATGGTCATGTCGAGGACGATCGCATCGATGTCGTTCGATCGTTCGGAAAAGATCGCCGTTGCTTCGTCTCCGCTCGCGGCGGTAAGGATCGAGAAACCGCTCCGCTCCAGGCAGCGGCCCGCCAGCGTCCGCACGGTTTCCTCGTCGTCGACCACCAGGATCGTGCCGGTGCAGACGCGCGCCGCCGGCCGTTTCGGACCGGCGGACGATCCGCGCACGGCGTCGGCGCACGCGGGAAAGAGGATCTTGAAGGTCGTTCCCTGCCCCGGGCGGCTCGTCACCTCGATCGCGCCGCGATGTCCGCGGACGATTCCCAGGACCGCGGCCAGCCCCAGTCCGCGTCCCGTCGCCTTGGTCGTGAAGAACGGATCGAACATCTTCTCCCGGGTCGCTTCGTCAAGACCTTTCCCGGTGTCGCTGACCTCCAGGTACACGTACCGGCCGGGTTCCAGTTCCTCCCTGAGATAGGTGCCCGCGAGGTACTCGGCCGAGCAGTACTGTTCGTCGGTTCGGATGGCGATCAATCCCCGCCGTTCGCCGAGCGCGTCGGATGCGTTCGTGATCAGGTTCATGACGATCTGCCGGAGCTGGGTGGCGTCGGCCTCGATCAGCGGCAGGCGGTCGTTCAGGTCGAAGTTCATGATCGCGCGCTTGGAGATCGACGCGTCGAGAAGGTACGCCATTTCCCGGACCAGTTCCGTCAGGTCGATCTTCTCGATGTGGAACCTGCCCCCTCCGGAGTAGGCCAGCATCTGGTTGGTGAGTTCCGCGGCCCGTTTCGCGGCGATCTCGATCATCTGCAGGCTCTCGCGCAGCGAGGAATGGGGGGAGACCTCCAGCAGCGCCAGGCTCGCGTTGCCGAGGATGCCGGTCAATAGATTATTGAAATCGTGCGCGATGCCTCCGGCCAGGATCCCCAGGCTTTCCAGTTTCTGCGTCTGCTGGATCCGTTCCTCGAGCCGTTTGCGTTCCTCCTCGGCCTTTCGCAGATGGGAGATGTCGCGGGCCACGATCAGCAGGCAGGGTTCTCCGTCGATCTCGGTCTTGCGGCCCGAGATCAGCGCGGGAAAGGCGCCCCCGTCGGCGGTGCGGAAATTCGCCTCGAAGCCCGTTACGCCTTCCGAGTTCTCCAGCACGCAGCCGAACCGCGCCTCCGTCTGAGAATCCGCCCAGAGACCGATTTCGCGGGCCGTGCCGCCGATCACCTCTTCCCGGCTGCGGCCGATCGCCCGGAGAAAACTCTCGTTGACGTCCTTGATGCTTCCGTCGGAAAGCCTGACGATGACCATTCCGTCGGGGCTGGCGTGGAAGGCGCGCGAGAACTTTTCCTCGCTGCGCCGCAGCGCTTCTTCCACCCGTTTCTGCTCGGTGATGTCCCGGTGGATCCCGATGTTGCCGATCCGTTCGCCGCGTTCGTTCCGCAGACACGAAACCACCACGTGCAGGAAACGCTGTTCCCCCGACGGCCGGATGATGGGGACCTCCCCCCTCCAGACCCCGTCGGCGTCCAGGGCGCGGAGGATGGTTTCCGAAAGGGACCGCGCGATCTCCGGGGGATGAAGGAACTCCGCGGTGCGGCCGATCATCTCCCCGCGGGTGCGGCCGAAGAGCCTTTCGGCGGCCGGATTGAGATCGATCGTCACCCCCTCCGGCGTGCTGATCAGGACCCCCTCCCCCATCGATTCGTAGACCAGGGCGTATCGCCGGAGGGATTCCTCGATCTCCTTGCGGGCGGTGATGTCCTGGAGGATGCCCAGGGATCCCGTCACCCGGCCCGTCGCCGGATCCACGAGCGGAACCGCCGCATCGCTCAACCACCTCGAACCGCCGTCGGCGGTGCGAACCCGGAGATCCGCCTGGTAACGGGAAATCCGGCCGGAGAAGAAGGCCCGGCGCACCTTTTCCAGATCCCTCGTCTCCTCCGGTTCGACGACCCTCAGTTCCTCGGTCCGCTCGACGAGGATCTCGTGGGAGAACTCGGAGATCGGGAACCCCATGAGCCGTTCGATTCCCTCGCCGATGAACTCGTAGACGCCGACGGGAGGATCCCCCTCGTAGCGGATCCGGTAGGGAACCCCGTCGGCGATCTCGATGGCGTCGCGATAGGTCTGTTCGCTCTCGGCCAGGGCCTTTTTCGCTCCGATCCGATGCATCGCCTGGGAAAGGTTCCCGGCCGCCGTCCGCAGAAACTCGATCTCGGCCGGTTCCCATTCGTGTTCCGTTCTGCAGTGGGAATAGCCGACGAACCCCCGGAAGACCCCGTTGACGACCAGGGGCAACGCCAGGAGCGAACGGACCCCCATCCTCCGGAGAAACTCCCGTTCCTCCTCCGGGAAATCCCTCGCGTGCCCGTACAGAACCCCTTCCTCCATCAGGACCCGGGGCCATCGCGCGAGAATGCTCTCGACCCCCAGTTCCGCGGGATTTCCCGACAGCAGCAGCGGCGTCATCTCCTCCGAACACCATTCGGCCGCCGGCCGAAGGTCCATCTCCCCGGGGGGGCCTCCCCCCTTCGCCAGAAAAACGGCGGCGCGATTCGCCCCCACCGCCGGAGCCAGCCTCTCCAGGAAGGCGCGAAACGGCACCTCGTCCTCCGCCGAAAGAAGGATCTCCGTGCCCAGGTGCAGTCCCCGAAGCAGTGATTCCCGGCGCCGCAGGGCTTCCTCGGCCTCGATCCTCTCGCTGATGTCGCGCAGGAGCAGCAGGACCGCCGGCGTTCCCCCGTATTCCAGACGACTGCCGCGGATTTCCACCGGGACGACCCGGCCGTTCGCCCCGAGGCTCTCCCCCCGATAGAGGGTCGCCGATCCCGAGACCCAGTTCGAAAAACATGCGGCGACTTCCTCCCGCCGGGCGGGAGGCACCAGGTCCAGGACGTTCGCCCCGATCAGCTCCTCCCGGGCCATCCCGTGAAGCCGGCACGCCGCCGGGTTCACGTCGAGAACCCTGCCCTCGTAATCCTCCACGAAAACCGGATCAGGCAGGTTCTCGAAAAGCGTGCGAAACTGCTTCTCGCTGGCCCGCAGCTGGTCCGACAACATGACCGCTTCATGGGACGGACCGACCTGCCGCGCCACTTCCGCCAGCAGATCGACGTCTTCCCGCCGATACGCATTCTCCCGATAGCTCTGGACCGACAGCACGCCCACCAGCCGCCCGGACGACATCATCGGCGCGTAGATCTTCGAGGCCGAAGGCCGGTTCCGGTCCCCGAACCGCATCACCCCGCCCGCGGCGGCCGAACCGTCCCCGCCCTGGAAACAGACCGGCTTCCCCTCGAGCATCGCCGGACCATAGTCGCGATCCCTCAGATCGATCTCGCCGCCCACCCATTTCACCGGCTCCAGGAAGCCGTCGATCGTGTCGTAGGCGCAGATTCCCATCAGCCGTCGCCGGCGGGCGTCGTAACAGGCCGAGAAAAACGCGTCGCACGGCATCGCCGTGGTCAGGATCTCCACCAGGCGATCGGACATCTCCTGCAGGCTCAGGTTCCCGGCCGTGAGCCGGGCGGCCCGGTTCAGGATCGACAGCCTTTCGATCTCCCGAAGCAGGGTCCGCTCCCGATCCTTCCCCGGACTCGGGAACGCCCTGCGGGGCCCGGACCGCTTCATCGCGGGCGTCCCCCCGGGCGCGAAAGGCGCTCCGCCCTGCCGTCACCCGTGCGCGGCGGGCGAACCGCATGCCGCGCTCCTGCGCCTGCGAATCCCATCCTCGCGGATCCGACGGAATCACTCACGCCTTCAACCTCCCCCATCCCGTCGCCTCCCTCGTCGCGAGGAACCCCTTTTTGCTCCATCCCCCGCCCGGCTCATGATAAAAGCCCCCTCCGGGAGATACAAACATGCAGGATTCCCGACGAGTCTTTTCGCTGTGCGTACTTCTGGCGACCCTCGGCGCATGCGCCCTCGGAAAGGAGCCGACCGTGTCCGTCTCGATCCTTCCGACCCCTCCGACCGATTCCACGAACGCCTTCTACGTCGCCAACCGTCCGCCCCTCGAACCGAGTCCCTGGGCCAGGCTTCCGATCGGGGCCATCCGCCCCCGGGGCTGGATCCTCACCCAGCTCCGCCTGATGGCCGACGGCTACACCGGCCGCCTGACCGAACTCAGCCCCTGGTGCAAGGCCGACGGCAACGCATGGATGAGCCCCGAGGGGACCGGCCACAGCCACTGGGAAGAACTCCCCTACTGGCTCAAGGGATTCGGCGACCTCGGCTACATCCTCCAGGACGAACGGATCCTCGAGGAAACCGAGCGGTGGATCGAGGCCGTCCTCGCCTCGCAGGAGCCCGACGGGTGGTTCGGCCCGCGCAAGAACAAGGAAGGCCCCGACCTGTGGCCCAACATGATCATGCTCAACGTCCTGCAGTCCCGCTACGAGGCGACCGGCGACGAGCGCGTGATCCCCTTCATGCTCCGCTATTTCCGGTGGGAAAACTCCCTGCCGACCGAGAGCCTCCTTCGCAACAGCTGGCAGAAGGTCCGCGGCGGCGACAATCTCGAAAGCGTCTACTGGCTCTACAACCGCACCGGCGAACCCTTCCTCCTGGAGCTGGCCCGGAAGATCCATAAGCAGACCGTCGACTGGACCGGGGGCATCGCGAGCTGGCACGGGGTGAACATCTCCCAGGGATTCCGGGAGCCCGCCGAATACTTCATGCAGACCGGCGATCCGCGATACCTCCAGGCCACGATCGACAATTACGACACCGTCATGACCCTCTACGGGCAGGTGCCCGGCGGCATGTTCGGCGCCGACGAAAACTGCCGCCGCGGTTTCGACGATCCGCGCCAGGCGGCCGAGTCCTGCTCGATGGTCGAATTCATGCACAGCTTCGAGATGCTCACCCGCATCACCGGAAACCCCGTCTGGGCCGACCGCTGCGAGGACGTCGCCTTCAACTCGTTCCCCGCTTCCATGCCCCCCGATCTCAAGGGGCTCCATTACCTCACGGCGCCGAACATGGTCCAGCTCGACGCCCTCAACAAGGCCCCCGGACTTCAGAACAGCGGTTGCATGCTCCGCTACGATCCGCACATGTACCGGTGCTGCCAGCACAACACCTCCCACGGCTGGCCCTACTTCGCCGAAGAACTCTGGCTCGCCTCGCCGGGCAACGGCCTGGGCGTCTCCCTCTACGGACCGTGCGAAGTGGAGGCCCGCGTCGGCGCCGGCGCCGCGGTGCGGATCGTCGAAGAAACCGAGTATCCCTTCGGCGACAGGATCGTCCTGCGGGTCGCCGCGCTCTCGAAGCCGGCCGACTTCCCCCTCTACCTCCGGATCCCCGGGTGGTGTCCGAACGCCTCGGTGCGGATCAACGGCGAACCGCTCGACGTTTCGCCCGCCGCCGGGAGCTATCTGCGGATCCAACGACGATGGAAACAGGGCGACGAAGTCGCCCTGACCCTGCCGATGAAAGTCCGCATCCGGAGGTGGGAGAAGAATCACCACGCGGTCTCGGTCGACTACGGTCCGCTGACCTTCTCGCTGAAGATCCGCGAACGATGGGTCAAGATCGATCACGAGGACGGCTGGCCGGGATACGACGTCTTCCCGGACAGCCCCTGGAATTACGGCCTGGTGATCGACGAAAAGGATCCGGCGGCGGGCTTCGAGATCGTCCGCAGGAATCCGCCGGACGGGGAACAACCCTTCTCCCTCGAGAACGCCCCGCTGGAGATCCGGGCCCGGGCGCGCCGCATTCCGCAATGGCAACTGGACCCGAGGGGACTGGTCGGCGAACTCCAGGACAGTCCCGCCTACACGACCGAACCGGAGGAGACGATCACCCTGGTCCCGATGGGATGCGCGCGGCTGCGCATCGCGGCCTTCCCCGTCGCTTCCACATCCCCGGACGCCGTGCACTGGAATCCCCCGCCCGAACCCCCGTTCAAGGCGGAAGCGTCCCATTGCTGGCCCGGCGACACCCCCTTCGCCATGAACGACGGCATCGAACCCCTGAACTCCGCCGATCGCGAACTTCCCCGGATGACCTGGTGGAACCACCGCGGCACGAAGGAATGGGCCGGGTACCGGTTCGACGAACCCCGGCGCATCTCCTGGGTCGCGGTCTACTGGTTCGACGACGGAAAGCACGGCGGAGGCTGCCGGATCCCGGCCTCGTGGCGCCTCCTCTACCGGGACGGCGAGGAATGGAAACCGGTCTCCTCGGCTTCCGGCTACGGGGTCGAAGCCGACCGCTACAACCGGGTCACCTTCGACCCCGTCGAAACGACCGGCCTGCGCATCGAGGTCCAATTGCAACCCGGCTACTCCGCCGGGATCCTGGAATGGAAGGTGGGAAACGATGATCCTTCATGAGTTCCGCTCCTCTCTGCCGCGTCTCCGGACGGCGGCCGCCCTCGCCGCGGCGATCTCCCTGCCGATGACCGCGCCGCACCCGGCCCGCGCCCGCGAGAAGGAACGGCCGATCGTCGTCGGCTTCTCCCAGATCGGCGCCGAAAGCGCATGGCGCACCGCGGAAACCGCGTCGATCCGCTCAACCGCGAAGGAACGCGGGATCCGGCTTCGCTTCTCCGACGCCCAGCAGAAACAGGAGAACCAGATCCGCGCCCTTCGATCCTTCATCGCACAGGGCGTCGACGCCATCCTCCTGGCGCCCGTCGTGGAAACCGGCTGGGAACCCGTCCTGCGCGAGGCCAGGGCCGCGGGGATCCCCGTCGTGCTCGTGGACCGCGGGGTCGCGCTTCGGGACGACTCCCTCTACGCGACGCTGATCGCCTCCGACTTCGTCGAGGAAGGCCGGATGGCGGCGCGCTGGCTGGCGAAGGCCCTGGACGGCAGGGGCCGGATCGTCGAACTCCAGGGCACCACCGGCTCGGCGCCGGCGAACGACCGCCACAGGGGATTCGTGGAGATCCTCCGCGAACATCCCGAGATGAAGATCATCAAGTCCCAGAGCGGCGATTTCACGCGGGCCGGCGGCAAACAGGTCATGGAGGCCTTCATCAAGGCCGAGGGCGACCGGATCGATGCGGTCTACGCCCACAACGACGACATGGCCCTGGGGGCCATCCAGGCCCTCAAGGCGGCCGGCATGAAACCCGGCACGGACGTCCTGATCGTCTCGATCGACGCGGTGCACGACGCCTTCGAAGCCATGATCGAGGGAACCCTGAACGCCACCGTCGAATGCAACCCCCTGCTCGGGCCGGCGGCCTTCGACGCGATCCGCGACATTCTCGCCGGCAAACCCGTCCCGAAGAAGATCGTCGTCAAGGATCGCCTGTTCACCCGTGCGGAAGCCGCCGACATCATCGACAGCCGGAAATACTGATCCCGGGAGTTCCCGGCAAGACGAACCGGAGGAATCGCCGCCGGACCGGGCGGACATCCTCTTCCTGCAGGGCGTCGGAAAGAGATTCCCGGGGGTCACCGCCCTGGCGGACGTGGATTTCTCGCTGCGCCGCGGCGAGGTTCACGCCCTGGTCGGACAGAACGGCGCCGGGAAATCGACCCTGGTGCGGATCATCACGGGCGTCTATCCGCCCGACGCCGGCCTTCTCTTCTTTCGAGGCGATCCGTACGCGCCCGCCTCGCCGGCGGACGCCCAGCGCCGGGGAATCCGCACCATCTACCAGGAACTCGATCTCATCCCCGCGCTCTCGGTGGCGGAAAACCTCTCCTTGGGACGCTTCCCCCGGCGGGCCGGGTTCATCCGCTGGAAACGGGTGCGAAGGGATGCGCGCCGGAGCCTCGAACGGTTCGGAATCGACCTGGACGTCACGGCGCCCCTCGGCTCGTTTCCGCCGGCCGTCCAGCAGATGGTCGCCGTGGCCCGCGCCGTGGACGTGCGGTGCGACGTTCTCGTCATGGACGAACCGACCTCCAGCCTCGACCCCGAGGAAACCGAACGGCTCTTCGGGCATATCCGCCGCCTGCGAAGCGAAGGCATGGCGATTCTTTTCATCACCCATTTCATCGACGAGATCTACCGGATCGCCGACCGCATCACGATCCTGCGGGACGGGCGCCGGGTCGGAACCTGGAAGGCGAACGATCTCTCCCGCGTGGAACTGATCTCGCGGATGATCGGACGCGAACCGGAGGAGGTCGCCGCCGCCTCGGCCCCGCGCCGGCGGCGGGCCTCCGCCCGCCCCGACCGGGGCCGTCCCTTCCTCGCCGCGCGGGGGCTGGGACGCCGTCGCGTCCTGGAACCGGTCGATCTGGAGATCCCGGCGGGAACGATCGTCGGGCTCGCCGGACTGCTCGGTTCCGGACGCACGGAACTCGCCCGCCTGATCTTCGGCCTGGATCGACCCACGCACGGCCGGATCGAGATCGACGGCGTTCCCGCGCGCATCCGCGACCCGCGCCGGGCCATCCGCCACCGCCTGGGATTCTGTCCGGAAGACCGGAGAGCCGAGGGCATCGTCCCCGGCCTGTCCGTCCACGACAACATCGTCCTGGTCGTCCGCCGGCGGCTCTCCCGTTTCGGACTCCGGCCGCGGCGCGAACGGAAGATCGTCGAGCGTCTCGTCGAACGCCTGGGCATCGTGACCACCGGCCCGAACCAGCCGATCGAACAGCTCAGCGGCGGAAACCAGCAGAAGGCGATCCTGGCCCGCTGGCTCGCGGCCGATCCGCGACTGCTCATCCTCGACGAACCGACCCGCGGCATCGACGTCGGCGCCAAGGCCGAGATCATGAATCTCGTCGCATCCCTGGCCGAAGACGGCGTCGGAATCCTCTTCATCTCGGCGGAACTCGAAGAGGTCGTCCGCTGCAGCGACCGGATCCTCGTCCTGCGCGACCGCGCGGCCGCCGGCCTTCTCGAAGGCGATGAAATCGAGATGTCCGCCGTGATCCGGCGCATCGCCGGCGGGAGGAAGCCGGCCCCGTGAAACGCTCCTCCTCCGTTCCCGCCGTCGCGTGGCCGCTGCTGGCCCTCGGCATCCTCCTGCTGGCCAACGTCCTCTGGACGCCCCATTTCCTCTCGTTCGAGATCCGCGACGGACGCCTCTTCGGCCCCCTGATCGACATCGTCCACCGGGCCGCCCCCGTCGCCCTGCTCGCCGTCGGAATGACCCTGGTGATCGCCACCGGGGGCATCGACCTCTCCGTGGGCGCGGTGATGGCCATCGCCGCGGCCGTCGCGGCGGTGCTCCTCACCTCGACCGACGCGGCGTCCGGAACCGTCGTCCTCGCCGCCCTCGCCGTCGCCGCCGCCTTCGGCCTGGGCAACGGCATCCTCGTGGCGGCCTTCCGCATCCAACCGATCGTCGCGACCCTGATCCTGATGGTCGCCGGACGCGGCATCGCCCAGCTCCTCACGGAAGGCCAGATCGTCACCTTCCACGACCCTTTCCTGGAATTCCTCGGGTCCGGAAGCCTCCTCGGGCTGCCGACGACCTTTTTCCTTGCCGGAGGCGTCCTCCTGCTGGTCCTCGGCCTGACCCGATGGACCCCCCTGGGCAGCGAACTGGCGGCGATCGGGGCCGGCGAACGCGCCGCCCGCGCCGCGGGCATCGCCACGGCCCGACGCAAACTCTTCGCCTACTCCTTCTGCGGAGCCTGCGCGGGGCTTGCGGGGCTGATCGCCGCCGCCGACATCCGGGCTGCCGACGCCAACAACATCGGTCTCTACCTGGAGCTGGACGCCATTCTGGCCGTCGTGCTCGGCGGCACCGCCCTGACCGGGGGCCGCTTCCACCTGGCGGGTTCGGTGATCGGCGCCCTCATCCTCCAGACGCTCACGACGATGATCCTCATGCGGGGGGTCGGCATCGAATACACCCTCGTGTTCAAGGGCGCGATCGTCATCGGCATCCTCGTCGTTCAATCCCCCCGGACGCGGCGGACCGTGCTGCGCCTGACCGCCCGGCGCGCCCCGGCGCAGCCCGCCGGCCCCTTCCCGGAGGAGTCCCGATGAAACGCCGGCCCCTCGGCGCGAACCTGCCGCTGCTGGCGACGGCGGCGATCGCCCTGTTGCTCTGGGGGACGTGCGCGCGGCTCTACCCCGGATTCGGTTCATGGCGCGTCGCCGTGAACCTGCTCGGCGACAACTCCTTCATCGGCATCATCGCCGTCGGAGCGACCTTCGTCATCCTCTCGGGCGGGATCGACCTGGCCGTCGGCTCGCTCGCCGCCCTCTGCACGGTCGTCATCGCCATCCTCACCGAACGCCTCGGCATGGGGGCCCTTCCGGCGGCGATCCTCGCCGTTCTGCTGGGCGCCGCCTGGGGGTTCCTCACCGGGCTCGTCATCGAGGTCTTCCGGAGCCCGCCCTTCATCGTGACCCTGGCCGGAATGTTTCTTGCCCGCGGCCTCGCCTTCGTTCTCAGCCTCGAATCGATCCCGATCGAGGCCCCGGGCTTCCATGCCGCAAGCCTCTGGATCCTGCCGGTGGGAGATCAACGGATTCCCCTGACGGCGGTCGTCTTTCTCGCCGCGACCGCGACGGCGGTCGCACTGGCCGGCTGGACGCCCTTCGGCAGGACGGTCTACGCCGTGGGCGGCAACGCCGAAGGCGCCCGCCTCATGGGGCTGCCCGTCGCCCGGACCCGGGTGCTGGTCTACACCCTCAGCGGCGTCTGCACCGGCCTGGGCGCCGTCGTCTACGTCGTCTACCAGCTCGCAGGAAACCCCGCCGCCGGCGTCGGCTGGGAACTCGACGCCATCGCCGCCGTGGTCATCGGCGGCACCCTTCTCACCGGAGGGGTCGGTTCCGTAACCGGAACGTTCATCGGCGTGCTGATCTTCGGCATCATACAAACGGCCGTCGTCTTTCAGGGAACGCTCAGTTCCTGGTGGACCCGCGTCGTGATCGGAGGCTTCGTTCTTCTTTTCATTCTCCTCCAACAGGGGCTCACCCGGATCACCCGCACGATTCAGCAGCGCCGGGATCTCTGAGGAACCGCGCCGCGGCGCCGTCGTCCGCCGACGTCTTGCATTCCCCGGGCCGATCCGCGACCCTCCTGCGACCGATGATCGAGTTCCGCAACGTCACCAAGTGGTTCGGTTCCCAGCGCGTCCTGGACGGGGTCTCCTTCCGGATTCATCCGAAGGACCGCGCCGGCGTCGTCGGCCCCAACGGCGCCGGCAAGAGCACGATCTTCGACCTGATCGCCGGAGAAATCGCGCCGGACCGGGGCCTGGTGCAACTGCCGCGCAACGTCCGGCTCGGCTACGTGCGCCAACAGATCCGTCCGCACCGGGTCGATCGCACCCTGCTCGAATACGTCGAGGACGGGCAGAGCGAACTCAACGCCGTGCAACGGGAACTGGAGGATCTCGACCGTCTCTTCCGCAAGAACGCCGTCGCCGACCGCCGCCGGACCCTGGAACGACTCGACCGACTCCAGCAACGGTTCGAACAGCTCGGCGGCTACCGGATCCGGCACGAGGCCGAACGGACCCTGGCCGGTCTCGGGTTCGCACCGGAACGGTTCGCGGATCCCTTCCGATCGTTCAGCGGCGGATGGCGGCTCCGGGCCGAACTGGCCCGGGTGCTCGTCGCCGAACCCGAAATCCTTCTTCTCGACGAACCCTCCAACTACCTCGACGTTCCGGCCGTCGAATGGCTGCAACGCTACCTGCGCCGGTTCCGGGGAACCCTGGCCCTCATCTCGCACGACCGGTTCCTGTTGAACTCCCTCACGTCGGTCACCCTCGCGGTCGGCGGCGGCCGCGTGGAACGCTACGCCGGCAACTACGCGTGGTACGTCCGCGAACGGGAGATCCGCCTGCGCTCCCGCCGGGCGGCCGCCCGCAACCAGGAACGCCGGCGCGAGCAGATCGAGCGCTTCGTCGAACGATTCCGCGCCAAGAACACGAAGGCCTCCCAGGTGCAGAGCCGCCTCCGGATGCTCGAAAAGATGGAACCGGTCGTCGTACCGGCGGACCGGGAACCGGCCGCCCGGATCCGCCTCCGGCCGCCGCCGCATTGCGGGGCCGAAACGGTGCGCCTCGAGGACGCCGGCGTCACCTACGACGGCCGACGCTGGGTGCTGCGCCACGTCGATCTACGCGTCGAACGCGGAGACCGGATCGCTCTGATCGGCCTGAACGGCACCGGCAAGACGACGTTGCTCCGCGTGCTTGCGGGCGCGTTGCCGCCCTCGGAAGGACGGCGCGTCCTCGGGCACAAGGTCGCCGTCGGATATCAATCCCAGGAGTTCGCCGACACGATGGATCCCTCGGCCACGGTCTTCGCCACGGTGCGCAACGCCGCCGCCGACCTCTCCGACGGGGACGTCAGGAATCTGCTCGGCGGATTCGGCTTCTCGGGCGACGCCGTCGAAAAGCGCGTCGGCGTCCTCAGCGGCGGCGAAAAGATCCGCCTGGCCTTCGCGCGCCTCCTCGCCCGCCCGCCGAACCTTCTTCTGCTCGACGAACCGACCACCCACCTCGATATCGCCTCCCGCGAGGCCCTCGAGAACGCCCTGCGTTCCTATGCCGGCACCATCGTGCTCGTGAGCCACGACATCGACTTCGTCCGCAGCGTCGCGACCTCGATCCTGGCCATGGATCCGCCCGGAGTCCGCCGTTTCCCCGGCGGATACGACGACTATCGGGCCCGGTTCCCCATCGATGCGCCCGCGCCCGAAACCGTTCCGCGCCCGCGGACGACGACGCCCGCGGCGGACTCGAAGGCCGCACGGCGGGAACGCGCGGCGCGGCGGCAATCGCTGGCGCCCCGGCGCAGAAAACTCCGGGAGAAAATCCGGCGGGCCGAGGACCGGATCGAGACCCTCGAGAAGGAACAGGCCGGACTGGTCGTCCTCCTGGAATCCGGTCCGTCGGCCGGGAAGATCGAAGGGATCAACCGGCGCCTGACCGAAATCCAGCGGGAACTTGAAGCGGCGACGAAACAATGGGAAATCGTCGCTTCCGAACTCGAAGACCTGGAACGGGAGACGCCCGCCTGATCTTCCCGTCCCCGGACCGCCGCGATCCCCCGCGCCGCATCCCGGCGGGAATTCCCCCTCGTCATTGCAGGATCAATTTCCCGTCGTCGTCCATCCGCGCCGGCAACGCCCTCCCGCGATGTTCCGCCCCCCCCGAATCCCGGCCGACCAGAAACCCGCCTTCCGGCAGGGCGACAATCCCCATCGCCGCATCGAACTCCTGCCGCCCGATCAGGCGGAATTCCGGATCCGCGCGCAACACCACCGGCGGATCGCCGTAGCAACCGAACCACCACGTCCCGCGCGCGAAGCAGACGGTCTGGATCCCCATCTTCGTGCCGCCGCTCTTCAGAACATGCCGGCCGACATACCGGAAATCCCCGTCCCACTCGTAGACGAAATTCTCTTCGTAACCCGGCGGGAGGCCGCCCACCACGAAGAAACGACCGTCGTGCACTTCGATCCCTCCCGCGCCATGCACCACCTCGGGGATCGCGTGCCGCTCGATCAGGGCCAGGTCGCCGGCGTCGTAGACGTAGATCCAGGAGTCCGCATGCCCAGGCTCCCGGTTGAACGCCCCGAGGTTCACCGCCACGTAGATCCGCCCGTCCGCCCAGGAGAGGTCTCCATGGTGGCTCGGCACGTCCACCTTCGCCAGGAGAGCGCCGTCGGCGGTCGTCTTCGCCAGCGTCGTCGTGAACGACCAGTACAACGCGCCGTCGTCGTCCCGCGCGATTCCCTGCAGGTGCCCGCGGTACCGGCCCGAACAGAGGATCTCCCCCGGGACGGATTCCGGAAAAACGAGGACCGGCAGGAGCAGGAAAAACGCCGCCGCCGCGATCCGACCCGTGCGCCCCTTGATTGTCATCTTCCTCCCCCGTACCGCGCCGCCGAAGGCCGGCCTACTCCGCGGGCGGCATCTCGATCATCACCTTGACGGCGCTCTCCTTCGCGGTCTCGGCCGTTTTCATCGCCTCGGGCAGATCGTCGAAGGCGAAGGTGTGGCTGATGAAGATCTCCGGATCGATCACCCCGCGCCGGAGAAGGTCGATCGCCAGCGGGAACCGCAGGTTCGGAATCGAGTGGGTCGCCCGCAACTGCAGCCGTTTGAAGTGAAAGGCGTTGGCGTCGAACGTCAGCATCGGATCGGCGAAATCGATTCCGTTGAAGACGATGATCCCGCCGAACCGGGCGATTTCGAACGCGTCCGGCAGGCTCCGGGGCGGCGCCGTGACGAAGATCCGGTCGAACCCTTCCGGCGCCTCCGCCGCCGCGACCTCGGCCAGGTTTTCCCGGTCGATCTCCACGATCCGATCGACCCCCAGACGACGTCCCGCTTCCAGCCGCGCCCGCGAATGGGAGCGTCCGGTCAACCACACCTCCCCGGCGCCCTTTTCCCGGGCCAGTTTCGCGGCCATCAGGCCGATCGTTCCCGGACCGAAGACCGCCACGCGCGATCCCAGGGGAATCCCGCCTTCCTCGACCAGGTCCAGGGCCACCGTCAGGGGTTCCGCCAGGGCCGCCGCGCGCGGTTCCAGTCCCTCGCAACGGTGCAGCGACCGCCGATGGGCCCGGACGAACTCCGCCATGCACGGCTGTTCCATCACCACGTAGAGATTCGTGCAGTGGACCGGCCGGCCGTTTCGACAGGCCGCACAGATCCCGCAGGCGGTATGGTTCTCCACGACCACCGCCTCGCCGGGGGCAATGTCGTCCACCGCCGCGCCGACCCGTTCCACGACTCCGCTGAACTCGTGCCCCAGCGGCATCGCCTCGTCCTTTGCGAAGTCGCGTGCGAAATGCAGGTCCGTACCGCAGATCCCGCAGGCGCGAACCCGCACGAGCACTTCTTCCGGACCGATCCCGGGAACCGGCAGATCCCGGAACTCGACCCGGAACGGAACCCGTACGAACGCCGCTTTCATCACGCCTATCCTCCCCGGATCACTCGCACCACCGCGCGAGAGCGTCTTTCGTTTCGTCGTAGATTCTCCGGATCGATCCTTCGGGACCCAGCGCCCAGTAGTCGTCGTGCAGGATCTCCACCGAGAGGTGCGCGTCATAGCCCCGGTCGCGACATGCGTCCAGGATCTCCGCGTACGGCAGGACGCCCAGGGCCGGGGGAAGCCGGTCCTTGTCCGTCATGTCTTCCTTCGGGAGATCGGGACAACTGTTCACGTGAATCCCGTAGATCCGCCCCCGCGGAATCCGGGCGATGTCCTCGAGCCGGCTGCCCCCCATGTGGAAATGGAAGGTGTCCAGGGAAATCCCCACGTTGTCCCGGTCCGTCCGGTCGATCAGCTCCAGCGCGTCGGAAACGTCCTTGAGATAGGAGAGCGTGTAGATGAATTCCACCGCCAGGCGGATGCCGCGATCCCGCGCGATGTCGGCGATTCCGCGGAGTTTCTCCGCGGCCTTTGCCATCGCCGCGGCGCGCTCCTCCCCCTCGTAGGGGTCCACCACGTAGATGCCGACGTCGCATCCGATCGCCGACAGAAGCTCGAAGATCCGCGCCGCCGTTTCCGGTTCGGCCGTGTGAACCCCCATTTCCGGGAAATCCCCGACGAAACAGAAGGCCGGAACCCGGATCCCCGCCTCCCGGATCTTCGCCGAGAGCCTCTCCGGGTCGATCCCGGGCATTGCGGCAAGGAGTTTCTCGACCCAGAGTTCGTATCCCTCGAACCCCGATTCCGCCACCAGGTCGAGATCGCGTTCCAGATCCGCGGGATCCGGCTTTCCCCCGAAGAACCGCCCCGTGGGCCGGATGTTGAACGATAGACCGTGCGCCGTCAGATACATCCTCTCTCCTCCTTTCCCGAATTCCCCTTCCCTTTCCGCCGGTCCCCCTGCGCAATCCCGCCTTCGGCCGTCACGGCAATCCTTCCAGGCGCGCGAAGATGTCGCGCAACGCGGGATAGACATCCCGATACAGGGCCGCGTACGCCCGGTACCGATCCACCAGCTCCGGATCCGGCGCGACGACCCGCTCGACCGCGATCCAGCGCCGCGCCGCCTCGTACGACGGCAGAAGACCGACGCCGACCGCCGCGGCGATCGCGGCCCCGCGCGAGGTCGCCTGCATCGGATCGCCGGGAAGCCGCAACTCCTGCTCCAGCACCGACGCCAGGATCTTCAGGAAAAGATCGCCGCGGGCAAGCCCGCCGATCACCGACAGGGAGGAGATCGGCCCGGCGGCCTCTTCCAGCGCCTCGACGATCGAACCCAGCGCATACGCGATCCCCTCGAGAACCGCCCGCGCCATGTGCGCCCGGCCGTGCCGCAGCGTCAGTCCCAGCAACGCGCCCCGCGCAGCGGCGTCCCAGATCGGGGAGCGTTCGCCCATCAGGTACGGGAGAAAGATCAGCCGTTCGCTCCCCGCGGGAATCTCCGCCGCCGCCCGGCCGATGACCTCGAAGCGGTCCCGCCCGGCCCGTTCGTCCCCGGCCGATTCCGGAACCCCCAGGCGGTCGGCGAACCATTCGAACGACGCGCCCGCGCACTGCATCGTTCCGAGCACGTTGGCCCGGTCCGGACGGAGGTCCAGCAGGCTGAAGACCCTCATCGCCGGATCGAAGACCGGCTCGGTCGTCACCATGGAAACCCAGGAGGTGCTGCCCCCGTAGTTGTAGGCCTCGCCCGGGTTCAGGGCGCCCGCGCCGATCGTGGCGCAGGCGCCGTCGCCGCCCCCGATCACCACCGGCGTCCCCCGGCGCAATCCGGTCGCCCGCGCGGCCTCCGCGGTCACCTCGCCGATCACCGTCGCCGAGGAAACCGCCTCGGGAAACCGTTCGACGGAAACCCCCGCCAGCTCCGCCAGCTCCGGCGACCAACGCCTGCTCCGGAGATCGAAAAGCCCGGTCAGCGACGCGTCGGAAAAGTCCGTGTATCCAAGCCGGCCCGTCAGGCGGAAGGCAAGGTAATCCTTCGACTGCAGGAACCAGGCCGCGTCGCGAAGGATCTCCGGCTCGTTCTTCCCCAGCCAGGCGATCTTCGGCAGCGGATACTGCGGCGCCATGCGATTGCCCGTGACCCGGTAGAAGGCCTCCGCCCCGAACCGGTCGGCCAGTTCCGCCGACTCTCCGGCCGCCCGGGCGTCGGCATGGATCATCGAGGGCGCCAGCGGCCGGCCGGCCGCATCGACCGGAAGGCAGCCCATCATGTGGCCGCTGATCCCGATCGCGGCGATCCGTTCCGGCGGCGCCCCCGATCGCTCGAGAAGCGCGCGGCACGCCTTCGCCGCGGAAGACCACCACGATTCCGCGTCCTGTTCCGCCCAGCCGGGACGCGGATAGCGCGTTCCATAGGCCTCGACGACCGAGGCCGTCGCCCCGCCGCTCTCGTCGAAGAGCACCGCCTTGTTCCCCGATGTCCCCAGGTCGAAGGCCAGGATATACGATTCCATCCGATCCTCCACCGGTCGGCACTCGAAAACCGAACGGGTTCCCCCTTTTCAATCGGCGGAAAGGATTTCGATCCCGCCGGGTCCGATCCTGCATTCGGCGGCGACGCGCCGGCTCCGCGCCCGGAAGACATCCCCCTCCCGGGAGACCGGTTCGAAGGCGTCCTCCCCGGTCCAGGCCGGACGGAGGACCGCCGTCAGGCGAAACCGCGTCGCGGGTTCCGTCGTCGTACACGCCAGGTAGGGCCGGGGAAGGTTCGCCTCCTGTTCCGCCCAGGGGCCCGTCCATCGAAACCCCTGCCGGACCTCGATCTCCCAGTCCGGACCTTCGATCCTCTCGAAATCCAAGCGCGCCTCTTCCCCGATCAAGGCGAACGAACCGTCGTCCGCGACCCGCACGTCGCGCGAGGGATGGAAGAACCAGGTGATCACGTCGGGCTCGGTCAGCTCGATCGAATCGTCAAGAAGAACGAGATCGGGCTTCACCAGGATCATCCGCCGCCGGAACGAACGCACCCGGCCCGACGCGTAGGCGCCGGCCGCTTCCGCCTCCACCTGGTCGTATTCCGGGTTCGACTCGAACGTCACGATCCGGCCGAATTCCTCCGGATCCTTCGCGTAGACGTCCCCCGAGCGCTGTTCCTCGTCGCCGACCATGATCGTGTTGTGCGCGAAGGTGCGGACGTAGAAACCGCCCTGTTCCGGGAAATGATACCGCGTATGCCCCGAGTCCGCCGCCAGGGTGCCGCCGTAGCCCAGGATCGTGAAGGAATTCGCGTCCAGGTGCGCATGACCGTACCAGCGCGGCGTGCTCTTGACGGCCAGCAAGACGCTTTCCCGGTCCCATCCCCCCCGGCAGAGCGCCCACCCGACCTCGGGATGGAAGACGCTGACCGTCTCCGGCATCTCCGGTTCGAGATCCGGGTCGTACCAGAGGATGTCGTAGACCCAAGTGTGCCGTTTCGGCAGAAATCCCTCCCGGGAGGTTTTCCGGATCATCCACTGCAATGCGCCGTCCCGGAAGACGTTGGCCAGCAGCCGCGCCACGGCGCCGTTCGTCGCCGAGTCGTATTCGAGGGCGTTCGAATCCGAAAAGCGCACCAGGGCGCACGCGTCCGGACCGAGGCAGTTGAGCGGAAACCGGCGCGCCCGTTCCAGGGCCGGATGACGCAATCCGTCGATCCCGAGCGCATTCCGCAGAGACCAGAAAAAGTGCAATACGTTCCCCATCCCGTAGTGCCAGTAGCCGACCCCTTCGGCGTACGCCCCGTCGGCCGGCTGCCGGTCCAGGTGCCGCAGCGTCTTCACCAGCGCCCGACGCACCCAGCGCCGGGCGTTCGGTTCCTCGTCCCAGAGGGCCAGTCCCCCCATGCCGAGCCCCGCATGCAGCACGGCGCACCAGTTGCCGGCCTCGTCCACCGACCAGCCGATTTCCTCCTCCAGGCTGACCAGCCGGAGCCAGTCGCAGAGTTTCCGGATACGCCGTCGGATGCGGGCCCTCTCCTCGCCGGAAAGACGGTCCGCGAAGGCGTCGTACCCGATCGCCAGCGCCTGGATCGCCTGCGACGTCTCCAGGGCCGCGTCGTCGTAGAGCAGCCCCTCTTCGCGCCGGTGGGGACGGCCCGACCACACCGTCCATTCGGGCGCGACCCGCAACCAGGCCAGGGCGTTCTCCGGATCCACCGATCCGGGGCGGACGAGATCGGCGAACGCCGTGCCCAGTTCCACCGCGTAAAGGGAAAGGATGCTCCGGCCGACCTTCCTCATCTCTCCGCGATCGGCCGACATCCGCTCCGCCGAAACGGGAGGATCGTCGCGGAACGGCGCATACGCCTTCTGCAGGAAATCCTCGTAGAGCCGATCCATCGGCGGCCGGCGCATGCGATCCCGAAACGCCCCCGACTCCTCGGGCGCAACCAGAAGATACGGATGATCCGGGGCCGGGGTCTCTTCGGCCAGCGCGTCGAACGAGCGAAGGATCTCCCGGGAAGCCGGGCTCAGGGGCGGATCGATCTTCTCCTGGGCGGAAACCATGCAGAGACCTCCCGTCACGATCGCAACAACCAGCCGGCCCATTCCCGGAACCGAAGGCCCGCCGGCCGCACGCGGGCCGCGCCCTCTCCTGCGAAAGTTCGGGGTTCGGATCGGCGATATCCCGGGAATCATCCGCGGCGTCCTCCGTCTGCGTCGTTTCATCCTGCAGGCAAGAAGCCGCGGGCGGCAACGCCAAACCGGCGTTCCGGCAGCGGGACGGGTCCCGCTCCCCCCCGTTGCGCGACCGGGGCGTCGCGGATCCACAAGCGGTCCTGCGCGGGTTCAAGGAATCGGCCGAGCCTACTTCGTCCCGCCCGGCGGGCGGGACTTCCTCCTCCGTCCCGCAAATGCGGC
>CAYNBQ010000019.1:0-46164 GCA_964395275.1 uncultured Verrucomicrobiota bacterium | reverse complement strand
GATCGGGCTCGAGGAAGCGGGCCGGAAGGTGCGTCACGAGTTCTGGGAACGGCTTCAGCGGCGTACGGGGGCCACGGCGGTGGCGACGGGGCATCACGCGGACGACCAGGCGGAGACTTTTCTGTACCGCCTGGTGCGGGGCAGCGGCCGGAGGGGGCTGGGGGGGATGCGCCGGGACGCGACGATCGGAAAGCTGCGGATCGTCCGTCCCCTGCTGCGGATCCCGCGGCGGGAACTCGAGGCCTACGCCGGTCGGAAGGGGCTCGCCTGGTGTGAGGATTCCACGAACGCCGGTCTCGACCCGGTGCGCAACCGGATCCGGCACGAGGTGATCCCGGTCCTGGAATCCGCCCTGGACCGGGATGTGCGGGGGAACATCGCCCGGGCGGCGGAGATTCTCGCGGCCGAAGACGAGGCCCTGGACGACTTGGCGCGACGGCGTCTGGAAACCGCGAGGATCGGCGGCGGCCTGGATGCGTCGGCCTTGCGGGCGGAGGCTCCCTGGGCGGTTCGGCGGATCCTGCGGATGTGGCTGGACGATTCGACCGGGATCTCCGCGGGATACGAGGTCCTGCGCGCGATCGAACGGCTCGCCGAAGAGAGTCGGGGAACGCGGTCGATCGATCTTCCCGGCGGATGGAAGGTTTTCAATCGGTACGGCGTCCTCGAGGTGGAACCGCAACGGGAAACGCCGCCTTCCTTCGAACCGGTGCGCCTGCGCCTGCCGGGTCGGGTGGCAATCGACGCCGGGGGCCGAACGGTGCGGATCGAATGGCGCGAGATCCCCAGGGAGGACTGGGAAGAACGGAAGCGATCCGGAACCCTCGGCGGACCGGTGGAATCGGTGGATCTGGGCCGGACGGGCCCGGAGGCGACGGTGCGTCCGGCGCACCCGGGGGACCGGATGCGGCCGTTCGGGGCGGGGGGCACGCGGAAACTTCAGGACATCTTCGTCGACGCCAGGGCGCCCCGGGAAAAGCGGTGGTCGTGGCCGGTGGTCGAATGCCGCGGCGAGATCGTCTGGCTGGTCGGATTGCGGTTGGCCGATTCGTTCCGGGTTCGGCCTTCCACGAGGCGCATCGGCCTCTTCGAAGCGGTTTACGGGGCATCGTTCCGATTCTAGGTTGCCTTTGCGTCGTCTCCCCGGCGGTGATACGGTTTCTGACCGGAGTCCCCATGAACGATCGAATGCAGCGCAAGAAGCCCGTGGAACCCCGCGATCAGAAGGTTCCGATGCGGGTTCTGTTGATCTGGCTGACGTTGTTGGCGTTTTTCGCCGTGCTCTGGCGGATGAACGACAGCCGGGCGGCGCAGTACGACACGCTGAAATCCTCGGAGTTCTTCCAGGCCGTGCAGGAGGGCCGCGTCCGCGAGGCGTTGATCATCGAGGAACCGACGGCGCGCAGTTACATCCGCGGGACATACGTACCGAAAGTCGGCGGCGGCGAGGGACAACTCCGGGAGTTCCGGGTCAACATCCCCTACGACTACCAGCTCGCGGAACTGCTGAACGAACACGGCGTGGTCTGGGACTACGAGCCGCAGAACAGCCTCCTGTGGCAGATCCTGGGATCGGTGCTGCCGTTGGTGCTGATCCTCGGGCTGCTCTATTTCCTGGTGATCCGGCAGCTGCGGATGGCGGGCAAGGGGGCGATGAGTTTCGGCAAGAGCCGGGCCCGCCTTCTTTCGCGCGACCGGAACAAGGTGACCTTCAAGGATGTCGCGGGGATCGAGGAAGCGAAGGAGGAGGTCCAGGAGATCATCGAGTTCCTGCGGGATCCGAAGAAGTTCCAGCGGCTGGGGGGGCGGATCCCGAAGGGGGTCATGCTGGTGGGACCTCCGGGCAGCGGAAAGACGCTTCTTGCCAAGGCGATCGCGGGCGAGGCGGACGTGCCGTTCTTCAGCATCAGCGGTTCGGATTTCGTGGAGATGTTCGTGGGGGTGGGCGCCTCGCGCGTCCGGGACATGTTCGAGCAGGGCAAGAAGCACGCCCCGTGCATCGTCTTCATCGACGAGATCGACGCGGTGGGCCGTTCGCGCTTCAGCGGGATCGGGGGCGGCCACGACGAACGGGAACAGACGCTGAATGCGTTGCTGGTGGAGATGGACGGGTTCGAGACGCAGGAAGGGGTGATCATCATCGCCGCGACGAACCGGCCCGATGTGCTGGATCCCGCGTTGATGCGTCCGGGTCGGTTCGATCGACAGATCGTCGTGGATCTGCCGGATCTGAACGGGCGGCTGGGGATTCTCAGGGTTCATGCCCGCAACGTCCGGATGGCCAAGGACGTGGACCTGATGCGTGTGGCCCGGGGGACGCCGGGATTTTCCGGAGCGGATCTCGCGAACCTCGTGAACGAGGCGGCCCTGCTGGCGGCGCGTCAGAACAAGAACGCGGTCGGCATGGCGGAGTTCGAGGAAGCGCGCGACAAGGTCCGCTGGGGGCGGGAACGCCGCGGGCGGGTCATGGACGAGAAGGAAAAGAAGGTCACGGCCTATCACGAGGCGGGACACGCCCTGGTGTTGCAGGCCCTGGAGGAGGTCGAACCTCTTCACAAGGTGACGATCATCCCGCGGGGCACGGCCTTCCTGGGGGCGACGATGCAGCTTCCCGAGAAGGATCGATACACCCACACCAGAAAGGAACTTCTCGGCCAGATCACGGGCCTGATGGGCGGGCGCGTGGCCGAGGAACTGGTCTTCGAGGACATCACCTCGGGCGCGCGGGGCGATTTCAAGCAGGCCACGGAGATCGCGCACCGGATGGTTTGCGAGTGGGGGATGAGCGAGGAACTGGGTCCGCTCACCTTCGGCGATCGGGAGGAGCTTCTCTTCCTGGGGCGGGAAGTGGCGCGACACCAGGAGTACAGCGAGGAGACCGCCCGGAAGATCGATGCCGAGGTGCGTCGGATCGTGACGGAGTGTTACGAACGCGCCCGGAGGATCCTGACGGAAAAGAGGGATCGCCTGGACGCCCTTGCGCAGGCCCTGCTGGAGTTCGAGACGGTCGACGGCGAAGAGGTGCGGGAGATCGTCGAAACGGGGCGGCTCGATTCGCGCCGCAAACCGGGGCCGGCGGTTTCCGGGGAAGCGCCGGGTGCGGGCGCGCCGGAAGAGGAGCCGTCCCCCCGGGAAAAGGACGTTTCCGAAGAGTTCCCGCCGAAACCCGGAATCGAAGGGGCCCCGGCGGGCGCCTGAATCGGCTCGCGGGATGCCGGGGCAACCGTCGCCGCCCGACGTTTCCGCCGTTGGCCCTCGGCCCGTTCCTTGGGGCGCCGAACCCTGTCTCGCGCAAGGCGCCGGGGTCCAGGCACCGGCTTCCCGAAGGGCGATCCGTTCGGCGTCCTCGTGACCGCTCCGGCCTGCCCGGAAAGCCGGTCCGTTCAGCGGGCAAAGCCGTCATGGGAACGAAGACCTTTGCCGGGTACTCTGTGCGGCGCGACAAGGCCGCCGCGTGCGAAGCGGGGCGGCCGGGGGGATTCTGTGAATGGACCATGATTCGAATCGCGCATGGCGGATCCGGACGGGGGAACTCGACTGGGGACGGCGGTCGCTGGTCATGGGCATCCTCAACGTCACGCCCGATTCCTTTTCCGACGGCGGCCGGTATTCGGACGCGGATTCCGCCGTTCGGCGCGCCCTGGAGATGATCGAAGAAGGGGCCGACATCATCGACGTGGGAGGGGAATCGAGCCGGCCGGGCTCGGATCCCGTTCCCGGGGAAGAGGAGATCCGGCGCGTCGTTCCGGTCATCGAACGGATCCGGGCGGAAACGGAGGTCCCTGTTTCGGTCGACACGATGAAATCGGAGACGGCTCGCCGGGCGGTGGCGGCCGGCGCCTCGATCATCAACGACATCAGTGCCGGCGAGGCCGATCCGGCCATGTTCGATGTGGCGGCCGGGACGGGGGCGGGGTTGATCCTGATGCACATGCGGGGACGTCCGAAGACGATGCAGCGGGATCCTCGGTACGCGGACGTCGTCGGCGAGATCCGGGAGTATCTGGACCGGCGGGTCGAGCGGGCTCTCGATGCGGGAATCCCGCGGGAATCGTTGGCGATCGATCCCGGCATCGGATTCGGCAAGACGGTGGAACACAACCTGGTATTGTTGCGGGAACTGCCGCGGTTCGTTGCAACGGGGTTCCCGGTGGTCGTCGGCGCCTCGCGCAAGTCGTTCATCGGGGCGGTGCTGGACCGGCCCGTGGAAGACCGGGTCTGGGGGACGGCGGCCACGGTGGCGATCGCCGTATGGCTCGGTGCGGCCGTGGTCCGCGTTCACGACGTCCGGCAAATGCGGGATGTCGTGCGGATGACCGAGGCGATCCGCGCCGGCCGCGGGGGATGACGGCGGATCGGATTCCGGAGACGACATCCGGGGGGGAAGGGAATGAGCGATACGAAAACCGTCGAGATCCGTTCGTTGCGGGAGCATCTCGCGGAGGAAGTTGCGCTACGGGGGTGGGTCTACCACTTCCGTTCCAGCGGGAAGATCCATTTCCTGGTGCTGCGGGACGGAACGGGCCTGTGCCAGTGCGTGATCAGCCGCGACGAGGTCGACGACGACGTTTTCGAAGCGGCGCGGCATCTCCCCCGGGAGAGTTCGGTGACGGTGACCGGCGCCGTGCGGGCCGACGAGCGGGCGCCGGGAGGGGTTGAACTGGATGTTCGGAGGCTGACGATCCTTCATGAGGCCGAAGACTTCCCGATCAGCCCCAAGAAACACGGGATCGATTTCCTGATGCGGCACCGGCATCTCTGGCTGCGTTCGCCGCGGCAGGCGGCCCTGTTGCGGGTGCGCCACACGCTGGTTGGGGCGATCCGGGGTTTCTTCAACGAACGCGGCTTCGTGCTGGTCGACACGCCGATCTTCGCACCGAGCGCCGGGGAAGGGGCCTCGACCCTGTTCCAGGTCGATTACTTCGGGGAACCGGTCTACCTGGCGCAGACGGGGCAGCTCTATCTCGAGGCGGCGGCGATGGCCCTGGGGAAGGTGTACTGTTTCGGCCCGACCTTCCGTGCGGAGAAGTCGAAGACGCGCCGGCATCTGACGGAGTTCTGGATGGTGGAACCCGAGGTGGCCTTCGCCGATCTGGACGAGATCATGACCCTCGCCGAGGACCTCGTCTGCCGGATCGTGCGGAAGGTGTTGGAAGATCGCCGCGAGGATCTCGTCTTCCTGGGACGCGATCTTTCCGCGCTCGAGAGGGTCGTCCCGCCTTTCCCGCGGTTGAGTTACGACGAGGCGGTGGAACGGTTGCGCAGTCCGCAGACGGCCGAGCGGTTGCGCGGGGAAATGCGGCGGGTGGAGGCGGAGCTGGAATCGGCGCGGCGGGAACTCGCCGAACGGGAGAAACAGAAAGCGGCCGGCGGCAAGGCGTGGAAGATGGAACGTCTTGCGCAGGAGATTCTCGAGTTGCGGGAACGGATCGCCGACATGGAGGAGGACCTGGCGAACCGGCCGCTGCACATGAAGCTGGCGGCCGAGTTCGAGTGGGGCAAGGATCTCGGCGGCAGCGACGAAACGATCCTGTCCCGCGGCTTCGACCGTCCGATCTTCATCCACCGGTATCCGAAAGGGGCGAAGGCCTTCTACATGAAGACGGATCCGGACGATCCCCGGGTGGTGTTGAATTGCGACATGCTGGCCCCCGAGGGATACGGGGAAATCGTGGGAGGCAGCCAGCGCGAGGACGATCTCGATCTCCTGCGGATCCGGATGCAGGAGGAAGGGTTGCAGGAAGAGTTCTACGACTGGTATCTGGACCTGCGCCGGTACGGGTCGGTGCCGCACGGCGGGTTCGGCCTGGGCGTGGAACGAACGCTGGCCTGGATCTGCGGTCTCAAACACATTCGGGAAGCCATTCCGTTCCCGCGGCTGATGGGCCGCCTGTATCCCTGACAAACCGGCTTTTCGCAGGGGAAACGATCCGATGCACGAACTGTCCATCGTCCGGAACCTGATCGAGGCGGTCGACCGCCGGATCGGGGAACACCCGGATCGACCCGTCCTGAGGATTCGGATCCGGGTGGGCGATCTGCGGCAGGTGATTCCGGAGACGATGGTTTTCTGCTACGAAGTGGCGACGAAGGGGACGCGGCTGGAGGGATCGCGACTCGATATCGAACACGTTCCGATCCGGGCGCAGTGCCGCCGGTGCGGTTTGCGGTTCGAGGTCGAAGAGATGATCTTCCTGTGTCCGCAGTGTGGAGTCGCCGAGGTGGAGACGCTTTCGGGCAACGAACTGGAGCTTCTGTCGATCGAACTCGGGGACGCCGGGGGATCGACCGGGGCATCGGAGACCAATGAAGATGGAAATCCAGGTTCTTGAAGGTCTGTTGGACGCCAACAACGCCTGCGCCGCCCGGGTCCGGGAAACGCTGGCACGCCGCGGGATCGCCTGCGTCAACCTCATCAGCAGTCCCGGCTCGGGCAAGACCAGTCTGCTGGAACAGACGATCCGGCGGCTGGCGTCGAAGGTGCCGATGGTGGTGATCGAGGGGGACGTGGCGACGTCGCGCGACGCCGAGCGGATCGGTTCGCTCGGGGTTCCCGTGGTCCAGCTCGTGACCGGCGGGGCGTGTCATCTCGAGGCGACGTTGATCGAAAACGCGGTCAACCGCCTCGATCTGGACGGCAAACGTCTTCTGATCATCGAGAACGTCGGGAACATGGTCTGCCCGGCGGAATTCGAGGTGGGCGAAGACCGCAAGGTCGCCATGCTCAGCGTCACCGAGGGACACGACAAGCCGCAGAAATACCCGCTCCTGTTCCGGGAAGCGGAACTGCTGATCCTGAACAAGGTCGATCTGTTGCCGCACGTCGATTTCGATCTGGACGCCTTCTATGCGGACGTTCGCTCGGTAAACGCGGATCTGCCGGTGATCGAGACCTCCTGCAAGACGGGCCGGGGATTGGACGAATGGGTGCACTGGCTCGAGCATCTGGTGGAGGACAAGGCCGCGGGGACGCTGAAGGCGCGGCGGCCGCACACCCATGGCACGCCGGGACACACCCATCCGCATCCCCACTGACGTCCCCGTCGGGACCGACGGCCGGATCCGGATCGGGTTGCAGGTCCGCGGCCGGGTTCAGGGGGTCGGGTTCCGGCCGACGGTCTATCGGCACGCCGTCGCCTGCGGCGTGGGCGGCTTCGTGCTCAACGGGCCCGAGGGGGTGCGGATCGAGGCCGAAGGGGAACGCCCGGCCGTGGAGGAGTTCCTCCGGCGGATCCGCGAAGAACCGCCGCCGGCGGCGCGGATCGATTCGTTCGAATGGCGACCGGCGGTTCCGGAGGGTGAGACGGAGTTCCGGATCCGCCGAACGGCGGCGGCGGGCGAGGTGACCACCCGGATCCCCCCGGACCTGGCGGTCTGCTCGGATTGCGTGCGCGAACTGTTCGATCCGGAGGATCGGCGGTATCGGTATCCGTTCATCAACTGCACGAACTGCGGTCCGCGGTTCACGATCATCCGCGATCTCCCGTACGACCGGCCCCGCACGAGCATGGCGTCGTTTCCGATGTGCGGGCGATGCGCCGCCGAATACGAGGATCCGCGGAACCGGCGGTTCGACGCGCAACCGAACGCCTGCCCGGTGTGCGGTCCGGCGCTGGAGTTCGTTTCGGCGGACGGGTCCCGCCGCCGCGACGATCCGATCCGGCGCGGACAGGATCTCGTGCGTCAAGGCGGGATCGTGGGGCTGCTGGGGTTGGGCGGATTCCATCTGGCCGCGGACTGCTTCTCGGAGGCGGCGGTCCAACGGTTGCGCGAGCGCAAACGCCGTCCTCACAAGCCGTTCGCGGTGATGTTCCGGGATCTCGAGACGCTGCGCCGGTACTGCCGGACGGACGACGCGGAGATCCGGGCGTTGACCGGTCCCGAGGCGCCGATCGTCCTGCTGGCCCGGGGGACCGAGGCCGAGCGGTTCGCGCTGTCGCTGGCGCCGGACACCGACGAGATCGGCGCCTTTCTGCCTGCGACGCCCCTGCACCATCTCTTCATGGAACCGTTCGAGGCGCTGGTGATGACCAGCGGCAATCTCGCCGAGGAACCGATCGTGTCGACCGAGACGGATTTCGGCTACCTGCTCGGCCGGGTCGCCGACGGGGCGATCGTACACGACCGCTCGATCCTGCACCGGTGCGACGATTCGGTCCTGCGCGTTCGCGGAGGAACGCCTCATCCGATCCTGTTCCGGCGGTCGCGGGGCATGGTGCCGAACCCGGTGACCCTTCCCTTTCCGGCGCCGCCCCTGCTGGCGTGCGGGGCGGAGCTCAAGAGCGTCTTCTGTCTGGCCAAGGGGACATTGGCCTATCCGTCGCAGCACATCGGGGATCTCGAAGACTGGAAGACTCTCCGTTTCTTCCGGGAAGAGATCGAGTCGCTCGGGGCATTGCTGGAAATCCGTCCCGAGATCGTCGTTCATGATCTGCACCCGGATTACCTGGCCACGAGATACGCGCTGGATCATCCCGCGCCGAGGAAGATCGGCGTGCAGCATCATCACGCGCACATCGCCTCGTGCATGGTCGAATACGGACTGGACGGCGAAGTGATCGGGGTCGCGTTCGACGGCACCGGCTACGGCACGGACGGGACGATCTGGGGCGGTGAATTCCTCGTGGCGGGATACCGGGATTTCCGGCGGATCGCGCACCTGCGCCGGGTCCCGTTGCCCGGAGGCGATGCGGCGATTCGCGAGCCGCGGCGTTTCGCCCTGGCTTGCCTTGCCGACGCTTTCGGATCGGATGCTCCGGAAACGGTCGGGTTCGCGGAAACGGCGTTCCCGCCCGGGGAAGGCGCCGCGGTTCTTTCGATGATCGAGCGCGGGATCCGCTCGCCGTTGACCTCCAGCGCCGGCCGGCTTTTCGACGCCGCGTCGGCGTTGCTCGGGATCTGCCGCGAGGCGACGTACGAGGGGCAGGCGGCGATCCGGCTCGAACGGGCGGCCGGCGAAGGGCCTTCCCGGGAGATCCTGCCGTACGAGATCGATTACGGGTCGGAACCGTGGCGGGTGGACATGCGCCCGGCGATCCGGCGGATCGTGGAGAGCGGCCTTTCGGATCCCGCCGGAACCGCCTCGGCGTTCCACGCGATGCTGGCGGCGGCGGTGGCGGAGGTCTGCCGCGCGGCGGCGGAGGAGACCGGGATCCGGCGGGTGGTTCTCTCCGGCGGTTGTTGGCAGAATGCGCGGTTCCTGGCGGAAACCGTCGGACGACTGGAGGAAGAATCTCTGCGGGTGTACGTTCCGCGCGAGATGCCCCCCAACGACGGCGGGGTATCGCTGGGACAGGCGGCGATCGGCGCCGCCGTTTTCCACGGGGGATGATCGCAATGTGTTTGGCGACACCGGCGAAGGTTCTGGAGATCGACGGCGAGACCGCGAAGATCGAGGTGGACGGGATCCGCCGCGACGCGAACATCTCGCTGCTGGATGATGTGAAGGTCGGCGACTACGTCCTGGTGCATGCGGGATTCGCCCTGCATCTCTGGCCGGCGGACGAGATGAAGGATCTGATCGTCGTGCCGACGGGACGGAAAGAACGGAACGGGGAGGAAACGTGAGCGCGACCGCGCGGGATCGTGTCGGGCGGATCCGGGCGCTGGCGGCCGACCTCGACCGGCCGCTGCGGTTCATGGAGGTCTGCGGCACGCATACCATGGCGGCGTTCCGGACCGGCGTGCGACACCTGCTGCCGCGGGGGGTGGAACTGCTTTCCGGTCCGGGATGCCCGGTCTGCGTGACGGACACGGGGTACGTCGACACGGCCGTCGAACTGGCCCGGCGTCCGGACGTGGCGGTGACCACCTTCGGCGATCTGCTGAGGGTCCCCGGCAGCGAGACGTCGCTGCAGGAGGAACGTGCGCGGGGAGGGCGGGTGGAGGTGGTCTACTCGCCCCTCGACGCCCTCGCCCTGGCGCGCAGGGAACCGGATACGCGGGTCGTCTTTCTCGGGGTCGGGTTCGAGACGACGGCGCCGACCGTGGCCTGGACGATCCGCGAAGCCGCCCGGACGGGGGTCGGGAACTATCTCGTCTTCTGTGCGCACAAGACGATGCCGAACGCGATGGAGGCCCTCGTGTGCGATCCCGCCCTGGGGATCGACGGTTTTCTCTGTCCCGGCCACGTAAGCGTGATTACCGGTTCGAGGATCTACGATTTCATCGCGGAACGCTACGGGCGTCCCTGCGTCGTGGCGGGATTCGAGGCCGAGGACATGCTCGAGGCGATCGAGATGCTGTTGCGACAGCGGGCCGAAGGACGTTCCGAGGTGGAGATCCAGTATCGACGGGTGGTGGATCGCGACGGAAACGCCGCTGCGCAGACGCTGTTGCGGGAGGTCTTCGAAGCGAGCGACGAACCCTGGCGGGGACTCGGCGTCATTCCGGGCAGCGGACTGCGGATCCGCGAAGAGTTCGCCGCGCACGACGCGGAGAAGGCCCTCGGGCTGGAGCGCAGGGAGGGCAGGACGCATCCGGAATGCCTCTGCGGCGACGTCCTGCGCGGCGCGGCTCGACCGACCGATTGTCGCCTGTTCGGCAGGGCCTGCACGCCCGCGCGGCCCTACGGTCCGTGCATGGTCTCGAGCGAAGGAACCTGCGCCGCCTTTTACAAGTACGAGCGGCGCCGCGCGGCCGCGGGAGCGGAATCGTCCCGAGGGGATTCGAAAACCGGATGAACACCGAGATCGTTCTGATGGGCCACGGCGGCGGGGGAATGTTGACCCGGCGCCTGATCGACGAGGTCTTCCGCAGGGCCCTGGGCAACCCGATTCTCGACGCCATGGACGACAGCGCGGTGATCGAGGGTTTCGGCGGCGAAAGGCGGGTCGCCTTCACGACGGACAGCTACGTCGTCCGCCCGCTGGAATTTCCCGGCGGCGACATCGGCCGGCTTGCGGTGTGCGGCACCGTGAACGACCTGGCGATGCAGGGAGCGATCCCGCGGTTTCTCAGCCTGGGAGTGATTCTGGAGGAAGGACTACCGTTCGACGTCTTGCGGCGCATCGCGGCCTCGATCGGGGAAGCCGCGCGCGAAGCCGGCGTGCTGATCGCGACGGGCGACACGAAGGTCGTGGAACGCGGCAAGGCCGACGGGGTTTTCATCAACACCGCGGGCATCGGCGAGATCCCCCGCGGGATCGACGTGTCGGTGGGGAATGCGCGCCCCGGCGACGTCGTTCTGGTGACCGGATTCCTGGGGGATCACGGCGTGGCGGTTCTGAGCCGGCGCGAGGGAATCGCCTTCGAGACGGAGCTGGAAAGCGACGTGGCGCCGCTGGGCGCGCTGATCCGGAACCTGCTGACCGAGGTTCCGGAGGTGCGATGTCTGCGGGATCCGACGCGCGGAGGTCTTGCCGGCGCGCTCCACGATATTGCGGAGGCTTCGCGGGCGGGGATCCGGATCCGGGAGGAATCCCTGCCCGTCCGTCCTCCGGTCCGGGGCGCCTGCAGGCTGTTGGGGCTGGATCCGATCGCCCTGGCGAACGAGGGCAAGGCGGTCGTGGTTCTTCCCCCGGACGCTGCGCCGCGCGCGCTGGCCCTGTTGCGGGAAGACCCCCTGGGCGGGGACGCGGTCGAGATCGGCGTCGTCACCGACGAGGAACCCGGGATCGTCCTGCTGGAGACGACGGCGGGCGGGGAACGGATCGTCGAACTCCCGGCCGGGGAAGATCTGCCGCGGATCTGCTGACGCCGTTTCGGGCGGGAACGGAACCGGAACGACCCCGGCGCGGCCGGCCCTGTTCGGGAATCGCGGACCGTCCTGCGGGCGAAGCGCGGAAAACGATGCCTGCAAGAAAAAGAAAATGGACCTGTCCCCTTTTTATTTACTTGTGGGCAAGGAAAAACGGGTTCGTGCCTTGAGAATCGCGGCTTCCGGTGCGATCGTCGGATCGCGGAACGGCCCGTACGTTTCCGCAGAAGGAGAAGGATCTCATGGAAACCTACTACGATCCCAAGGATCTCGCCCGGTTTTCGGACATGGGCAAGAATCGTCCCGATCTCTGGGAGAAATTCATGGCCTACTACTCGGCGGTCTTCGCCGACGGGGCCCTCACCGAGCGGGAAAAGAGCCTGATCGCGCTGGCGGTGGCCCACGCCGTGCAGTGTCCCTACTGCATCGACGCCTACACGAACGCGTGCCTGGAAAAGGGGGCCGACCTCGATCAGATGACCGAGGCGGTGCACGTGGCGAACGCGATCCGCGGGGGAGCGAGCCTTGCCCACGGCGTCCAGATGCGCAACATTGAAGACAGGCTCAGCATGTAGAAAGAGGAAGAATGAAGATCCTGACTGAGGCGGCCGATGCGGCGACGCCGGCGAGGGCCGGCCTGGAACGCCTTGCCGCGACGGGGATTCCGGATTTCGACGAGATGCTTGAGAAACACGGGATCGGGCCCCTGGAAACCGGGGAGATCGAGGTCCTCCAGGTCAACGTCGGCAGACTCTGCAACCAGACCTGCGCGCATTGTCACATCGACGCCGGACCGGATCGCCGGGAGATCATGACCCGCGAGACGGCCGGGGCGTGCATCGAACTGCTCCGCCGCCATCCGATTCCGACGCTGGACATCACGGGCGGGGCGCCCGAACTGAACCCCTCCTTCCGATGGATGGTCGGGGAGGCTTCGGCCATGGGCCGCCATGTGATCGACCGGTGCAACCTGACGATCCTGCTGGCGCCGTCGCAGGGGGATCTCGTCGATTTTCTTGCCTCCCACCGGGTGGAAGTGGTGGCTTCGCTGCCGTCGTTCCGCAGGAGGGGGACGGATGCCCAGAGGGGCGAGGGGGTTTTCGACCGGAGCATCGAGGGCCTGCGCCGATTGAACGCGGCCGGATACGGAAAGGGCGGGGATCTCGTCCTGAACCTCGTGCACAACCCCGTCGGCGCGTTCCTGCCCGGCTGCCAGCGGTCGCTCGAGCGCGACTACCGCCGCGAACTGTCCGATCGCTACGGGATCGTCTTCGACCGCCTGTTCACGATCACGAACATGCCGATCCGGCGTTTCCTGGATTTCCTGGAGCGCAAGGGGAACGTCGAGGGATACATGCGGCTGCTGGTGGATTCGTTCAACCCGGAAGCCGCCCGTTCGGTGATGTGCCGGACGTACCTGTCGGTTTCGTGGGACGGCGTGTTGTACGACTGCGATTTCAACCAGGTGCTCGACCTGTCGGTGAACCACGGAGCGCCGCGGACGATCCGGGATCTGCTGGAATCGGGCGACCTCCACCGGCGGATCCGCACGGCGCGTCACTGCTACGGGTGCACGGCGGGCGCGGGCTCGTCGTGCGCGGGCGCCGTCGCCGAGTGAGGCGGTCCGCACCCTTCGCGGGGAGGGGATTCCGCTCGGCCGGGGCAGGCTACGGGGAAAGCCCGGTCGCCCCGCCGCGATAGTTGCGGCAGAGAAAGACGAGGTAGCGTTCGACGGGGTGATCGCGGAAGGCGACGAGATACGACGGATATTCTTCCCACTGCTCGAACCAGTTCGACGCCACGGTTTCGGCGATCCGCCGCTGCGATTCCAGCGCCACGAGGACGGCGTCGGCCCCGGGGTTCTTTTCGATTCCGTCCCAGAAATCGAACTGGGAACGCCCCGCCAGGGGCGCGGTGGTGTCGACCCGAGGATGGTTCCGACCGTAGAAGGCCATTTCCGCGGCGATCTGGTACTTCGTCCCGAGAACGAAGGCCGAATCGGGATCCGGCAGACGATCCCGGGCCGCATCGACGTGCCGGGCCAGTTCCCGCCATCCGAGCAGCCGCCGTTGGGGAAGCATTCGCACGGGGGGATCGTACCCGAGTTTCCAGAGGAGATCGCCGCGGTAGACGACGACCGAGGCGACGGCCGCAAGAACGAGGGCGGCGCGCGCGGCCAGGGCGATCCGTTTGCGCAACTCCTGTCGGGCGCTGTATCGATCCGTGAACCATGCGACGGCCGCCGGGACCATCGAGAGATAGATCGGCGCGACCCAGTTCGGCTGGATTCTCGATCGGAACGAGAGCCAGCCGTAGAAGATCACCGTGGGCACGGCGCCCCAGACGAGGGTGCCCGTCCAGACATCCGCCCGCCCGCGGGAACGGAATTCTTTCCATGTGCCGGCGACGAGAAGAAACCAGAGCACCGGGGTGATCAGCAGGATCTGCACGCCGAGGAATTCGCCGAACGTGTCGAGGCGCAGGCTCGCCGGTGTGTCGAGACCCCCGCGTTCGACGAGGTGTTTGACCGTCGGCCAGTCGTGGGCATGGTTCCATGCGACGAACGGAACGAGAAAGGGGACAAAGGCGGCGGTCATCCAGAGCAATCCGCGGCGGGTCCGGGGGGATCGCCATGCCCCCGAGACGATCGCGTAGGCCAGGAGCCCGGGCACGAGCAGGAGGATCGAAAACTTGGCGAGGTACCCGACGCCGAGCACCGCGCCCAGCGCAATCCAGTACGGGGGCCCTCCGTCGACCTCGATCGCGCGGGCGTAGAGGATCATCGCGATCGTCCAGCAGGTCAGCAGCGGCGCGTCGATGGTGGCCAGGACCGATCCGGCGCTGAAGAGGGGGATGAGGGCGAGGGTGAGGACGACGAAGAAGGCTTCGACCGGGCCCCGGCGCCGGAGGGTTTCCTTCCACAGGAGCAGACCGATCAGCAGGGAAAGCAGGACCGGGCCGATGCGCACCCCGAACTCCGTGTCGCCGAAGAGGGCGGTCGTCGCGGCGATCTGCAAGGCGATTCCGGGGCCCTTGCTGTAGTAGGAGGGGGCGAGATGGCGCGACCATGTCCAGTAGTAGGCTTCGTCGGGGACCAGGGCCCAGGCGCCGGCGGCGACGTACCCCAGGCGAAACAGGAAGACGCTTCCCAGGAGAATCCAGCCGGCGGTTTTCCAGCGCCGGTCCGGGGCGGCGGCGGCGAACGACCGTTTCCACCGGCCGGCGATCCGGGATCGGGCCAGCCGGCGGAATCCGTAGACCTCCGCCAGGGTCAACAGAACCCCGAGAAGAGCGCCGCCGGCGACGTCGCCCGGGTAATGGGCGCCCTGGACGACCCGTCCGATCGCGATGAGGGCGGCGGGCAGGAAGAGAAAGGCGCCGGAACGCCCGTAGAAGACGACGGCGAGCGTGGCGGCGGAAAAGGAGTTCACGGCGTGGGCCGAGGGGAAGGAGCCGGAGAGTCCTTCGGCGCCCGAGGGCCGGGGACGGTCGATGGAGGCCTTCAAGGCGTTGGTGACGATCGTGTCGTTGACGAGGAGGACCAGGACGAGGGCGGCCAGGAAGCGCCGGGCGCGGCGCCCGCCGAAGACGGCGGCGGCGATGCCGGCGACCAGCAGCGGCAGTTTCCAGAGGCGGAAACTGTTCAGGATTTCGAACGATTTGGCGATTCCGGGGCTCATGGAAGAGGGGAAAAGGGCTTGGGAAAACGGGTCCGGAAAAAAATGACCGCCTTTTCTTGACCAGAAGCGAATCCGGGTCTATCGTGCGTTGTTCTGCATTCGCCCATGACGGTGTCTGGGAGCTTATCAGAGTTCGGAAGGAGATCGAGGTATGAATGAAAAGCAGTTGCGGGTTCCGAAGGTTTCTCCACGTGAGACGGGCCGTTGGAAGCTCCCTTCGGCGGGGCTGAACAGCCGTTCGTGGAGAGCGCTGACCAAGGCGGGGTACAAGACCGTCGCGGACATTCGGAATGTGGATCCGGCCACGTTGATGGCGATCCGGAACATCAGCAGGCTCAGCGTGGAGCACATCGAGGATTTCCTGGCGGAGGTCCAGCGCCTGGAGAAGGGCGAGGCCAGGCTGGAACCCCTGCGCACGTTCCTCAAGAAGCGCCTGAACGAGGACCAGCTCCATGTTCTGGAGATGCGTTCGGGCCTCAAACGCGCGAAGGGCGGCGGCAAGGTGACCCTGGCGGCGTTGGGGCGCGAGATGAACGTCACGCGGGAGCGGACCCGGCAGCTTCAGCTGGAGGCGCGCGCCATTCTGACCAGCCAGATCTGTCGTCCGTATCTCCGGGCGTACCAGGAGTATCTGAAGAAGGCCCCGAAGCCGAAGGGCCGCAAGGCGGATCCGATCCTGGGGCGTTACAACCGCGAGGCCGCGGTGGCCCTGATCGACGAACTGCTGAAGGCGAAACTGCCGACGCACGGCTACCACAAGGTCTGGTTGAACTACTAGGTTCCGGGTTGCCTGCGTAACCCTGCGGCGGAAGCCCGTTCCGGGGACGGACGGGCCGGACGCCGGGCGGGGCGGAAAATTCCGGGGGCGGTCTCGTCGGGACGGGACCGCCCCTTGCCGTCTCCGGGAAATCGTGCGTCGTTGCGACGCGGAGACGGCGTCCGGGAAGAGGAAGAAGGAAATGGTGGAGCGGAAGGGAATCGAACCCTCGACCTCCAGAGTGCGATTCTGGCGCTCTCCCAGCTGAGCTACCGCCCCACCGGCGGAGGAATTTCCCGGGCGGCGGAACCGCCCGGATTCCCGGTCGAAGACCGCGCCTAGAGTACGAGGGCCTTCCGGGGGTGTCAAGGGACCCCCGGGCCCACGGGAGACCAACCGGATGTCGAAGAACATCGATCGAGCGCGCATCGAAAGAGCCGTTCGGGAGATCCTGATCGGAATCGGAGAAGATCCGGACCGGGACGGGCTGCGGGACACGCCGCGCCGGGTCGCGGAGATGTACGAGGAGATCTTCGGCCAGGGAGGACAGGATCCCGCCGAGGTGTTGACCACGACCTTCGAAGGCGACCATCGCGAGGTCGTCCTGGTGAAGGACATCCCGTTCTATTCGATGTGCGAACATCATCTGCTGCCTTTCTTCGGCAAGGCCCACGTCGGATACGTTCCGCGGGGCCGGATCGTCGGATTGAGCAAGATCGCGCGGGTGGTTGAATCGTATGCCCGCCGGCCGCAGGTTCAGGAGCGTCTGACCTCCCAGATCGCCGGGACGATCCACGAGGTTCTCGACGCCGAAGGGGTGGCGGTGGTGATCGAGGCCGTGCACACCTGCATGACGATGCGCGGAATCAAGAAACCGGGTACGAGCGTGGTGACATCGGCCATGCGGGGCGTCTTCCGCGAGCGGATCGCCAGCCGGGCCGAGATCATGTCGCTGATCATGGGCGGATCGAAGCTGGACATTCACTGACGCCGCCGCGCTCGCCGTGTGCTGTACAGGGGCGGGACGAACGGCTAGATTCCGGTTTTCCGGGACGTAATGCATCGGATCCCCTCTCATGGAACGACCGACCGTGTACATTCGCACCTACGGGTGCCAGATGAACGAACGCGATTCCGAGGCCGTGGCGGCTTCGCTTCGGGAGCGCGGCTACCGGATCGTCGATTCCGAAGACGAGGCCGACGTCGTCCTGGTGAACACGTGCAGCGTTCGGGACCGGGCCGAGCAGAAGGCCCTCGGCAAGATGGGCCTGCTGGGACGCACCAAGAGGGAGCGTCCGAACCGGATCCTCGGATTCATGGGATGCATGGCGCAGGCGCGCGGGCCGGAACTCCTGGAGCGCGTGCCCGAGGTGGACCTCGTGGTCGGGACCCGGCGGTTTCAGCGTATCGCCGACCTGCTGGACCGGATGATCGAGGGCGGACCGGGAAAGGTCGTCGAGATCGGGGAGGAACCGGACGACGCGCCGACGCTCTCCGGACATCTCGATGTTCCCGGGAAGGTGACCGCGTTCGTGTCGATCATGCAGGGCTGCGACCAGTTCTGTACGTTCTGCATCGTGCCCCGCACCCGGGGCCGGGAACGGAGCCGTCCGATCCGCGAAATCGTCGACGAGGTACGGACGATCTGTGAACGGGGCGTACGGGAAGTGACCCTGCTGGGCCAGATCGTCACGTCCTACGGATGGCGCGAGAACGGATGGACGCCCCGCCGCGGCCCGCAATCGGACGCCGGGACGCCCTTTGTGCGGCTCCTGGAGGCGTTGCACGAGGTTCCGGGGCTGGAGCGGATCCGGTTCACCGCGCCGCATCCGGCGGGCGTGCGCGACGATCTCATCGAGGCCGTTCGCGATCTGCCCAGGGTGTGCGAACAGGTTCATCTTCCGGCGCAATCGGGGTCCGACCGGATCCTCCGGCGGATGCGCCGCGGATATACGGCGGGGGAGTTCACGGAGATCGCCGACCGGATCCGGGATCGGGTGCCGGGGGTCACGATCAGCACCGATCTGATCGTCGGATTTCCGGGCGAAACGGAAGAGGATTTCGAGGCGACGCTGCGGCTGGTCGAGAGGGTTCGTTTCGACCATGCGTATGTCTTCAAGTACTCGCCGCGGAAGGGAACGCCGGCGGCGTCGATGGAAGACCAGGTGCCCGGGGAAGAACGCGTGCGGCGTCACGCGCTGCTGCTGGAAACGGTCAACCGCATCGGCACGGAACAACTGGCCGCCCGGGTCGGCGGCCGGGAGGAGATCCTGGTCGAAGGACCCAGCCGGCGGAACCCGCGGAGGTGGAGCGGGCGGACTCGGGGCAATCACGTCGTGATCCTGCCGGAGTCGGCGGCTGCCGCGCTTTCGCCCGGGGATCTTGTGGACGTGGAGATCCGGCGTTCCACGGAGACGGCGTTGTACGGGGAACCGGTCGCGGGGGACCGCACGGCGACCGAAGGGGGAGATTGATGAGGGTTTCCCTCAGCACGGTGACGTGGATCCTAGGCGGGGTTTCGATCGGGCTGCGGCTCCCGGGGGTTCTGTGGCCCGAGGCGTACGGCAGGGTGGCCCGGCGTTTTCCCCGTCATCTGCCGACGGGCGCCGTGCTGGCGGCGGCGGCGGCGGTGTGGATCGCCTGGTACCTGAACCAGGGGGTGACGGGCCCGTGGGCGTGGCTTCGACCGTATGCGTTGCTCTCCGTGCCGGTCGGGTACGCGATAGCCGTGATGTATCTCGGCGACTATCTCCCGGTTCGCGCGCTTGCCGTGCTGATGCTGCTGGTCGCCAAGGTGCTGGTGGACTCGGCCCGGTGGCATCCGAGCGCCTGGCGCCTGGTGATCCCGGTGATCGCATATCTCTGGGTGATCGTCGCGATGTGGCTGGTGATCTCCCCCTATCGCATGCGGGACATGATCCAGTGGGCGACGTCGCGACCCGCCCGCACGCGGGCCCTCTGCGCGCTGGGAGTCGCGGGCGGGATCGCCCTCTGCATCCTGGCCGCCACGGTCTACCGGGTCTGAACGACGATTCGCGACGGACGGCTTTTCCGGTGAAAAGGCACGGCCGACCCGTTGCCGTCCGGGTTTCCGCAAAGATGGCAAGATGAATCCGGAGGTATGCGAGTCCATCGGCACGGACTGGGCGGGGTGGACGGTCCTGGCGGTGCATCCGGGAGCGTTGGGGGATCTGTTGCTCGTCGTGCCGGCCCTGGACGCCCTGCGCAGGCGCGGCGCGCGGCGGCTGATCCTGGCCGCGCGCGGAGAAGGCGCGGCGTTGTTGCGGTCGGCCGGGTTCGCCGACGAGGTGTGGAACCTGGACGGCGCCTGGGCGGCGCCGTTGTTCGCGGGGGAACGCCCCCGGGAAACGCCCGGGGACGGACCCGATCGACCGGACGCGGCGGCGGTTTTCCTGCGCAAGGCGGATCCGGCCCTGCGCCGGGGCGTGGAACGCCTCGCCGGCCGGGTCGTGGTGGCCGATGCGGGGGACGAGGGTCGGCATGTGGCCGAATGCTGGGCGGCGCCGTGGGGGGCGATCGACCGGAGCCGGGCGTGGTTGCGTTCCTGGGCCCTGCGGCAGGATCCCGGAGACGTACCGGGTTCGGCGATCGTGGTTCATCCCGGAAGCGGTTCGCCGCGGAAGAACTGGCCGCTGGAGCGGTGGGCGAATCTGCTGAGGGCGATCCGCAGGGAGACGAACCGCCCGCTGATCGTTCTGGAAGGGCCGGCCGAAGCGGGCCGGGGCGGGGAGCTGATCGATCGGATGGGAGGAAACGGGTTGCTGTTGCGGGAGGAACCGTTGCGCCGGGTGGCGGCGGTTCTTTCCCGGGCCGATCTCTACCTGGGCAACGATTCGGGGATTTCGCATCTGGCGGGGCCGGCGGGGGCGGCGTCGGTGACCGTTTTCGGTCCAACGCGACCGGAACGGTGGGCGCCGCTGGGGCCGCGCGTGCGGGCGGTGTCGCCGGCGGACGGACCCGGACCGGTTTCCGAGGTTGCAGTGGAGCGCGTGATCGAATCGGTGCGCGATCTGATGATGAATGCTTGATCTTTCGGCGGCGGCGGCGCACGGTATGGGGGTGATGAAGGCGACGTCCGAGAGAACCTTGAGCGCGGCGGGACAGTGGTTCCGCTATTTTGAGGGGTTCTTTGCGGCCTCCGGTCCGGAGGTGCGCAGGACGTAGCCGTCGTACAGGCCGCGATCGAGCACCCCGGACCGAGGGACGGTCCGGGGTTTTTTGTTGGTCGGGATTTTCCTCCGCGGGAAGCGCGCGGGGGATGCGGGAGCGGAAAAGGAGAAACGCCATGATCATCGTGATGAAGCCCCGGGCGAGCAGGGAAGACACGGAGAACGTTCTGCGAAAGATCCGGGAACTCGGGTACGACCCGAAACCGATCTACGGCGTGGAACGGACGGTGATCGGGGCCGTCGGCGACGAGAGGATCCAGCACACCCTGGAAACGCTGGTGGTGATGCCGGGGGTGGACACGGTCATTCCGATCCAGGCCAAGTACAAGATGGTGAGCCGGGCGTTTCACCCCGAGTCGACGGAGGTCCGGGTGGGGCCGTACACGATCGGGGGAAAGGAGTTCCACATTATCGCGGGTCCCTGTTCGGTGGAGAACGAGAAGCAGATCATCAGCACGGCCTGGGCGGTGAAATCGGCCGGCGCGACGATGCTGCGGGGGGGCGCGCACAAACCGAGGACCTCGCCCTACGCCTTCCAGGGGCTCGGCCCGGAGGGCCTGGAACTCCTGCGGCAGGCGCGGCAGGAAACGGGAATGCCGATCGTGACCGAGGTGATGGCGCCCGAGCAGGTGCCGGCGGTGGCGGAGGTCGCGGACCTGCTGCAGATCGGGACGCGGAACATGCAGAACGTGCACCTGCTGATGGCGGCGGCCCGCTCCGGGAAACCCATTCTGTTGAAACGGGGTTTTGCGGCGACGGTGGAGGAATGGCTGCTGGCGGCCGAGTACATCGTCCTGGAAGGCAACGACCAGGTGATCCTGTGCGAACGGGGGATCCGGACGTTCGAACCGTCGACGAGGAACACGCTGGACCTGAGCGCGGTGGCGATCGCGAAACAGGAGAGTCATCTGCCGGTCATCGTGGATCCGAGTCATGCGGCGGGACGGTGGGATCTCGTACTGCCCCTGTCGCGGGCGGCGGTGGCCGCGGGTGCGGACGGATTGCTGGTGGAGGTTCATCCGCATCCGGAAGAGGCGGTCAGCGACGGTGCGCAATCCCTGGCGCCTGCGCAGTTCAGCGATCTGGTGCAGCAGTTGCGGCCCCTTCTCGAGGCGATGGGCCGGGCGCCCGCTCCCTCGCTGGGCCGGGTGTGAGTGTCTGCTTTCCCGCGGACCGCCCCCCGGGAAGAGGGAGAGGCGGGTCAGACGCGGGCCACGCGGTAGAGGAGGAGGATACCGAGCACTTCGCAGAAGAGATTCGGGATCCAGACGAGGAGTTCCGGCCGCAGGTGGGGCCGTGTGGCGAAGGCCTCCGCGAACCCCATCATGGCGTAGTAGGTGAGGGCGACGAGGATGCCGAGACCGATGCCGATGGATGTCTCGCCGCGCTGGGTGCGGATTCCCAGGGGCATGCCCACGAGGACGAGGGCGACCGGCGCCACGGCCAGGGCGAGGCGTTTGCTGGCCTCGATCAGGTAGGGCATGAGCTGTTTGATGATCGCATCCCGGTCCATCGAATTCGGCGCGCTTTCGGCGCGCCGGCGCATCGCCCGGGTCTTGCTCATCAGTTGATGCAGGGTCATCTCCCCGCGTTTCGGGGCCTTCTTCTGTTTGGCGACCAGCTCGTTCAGATCGAGGGGGATCGGCCAGCTTGCGGCGTAGATTCCGGCCCGGGTGCGGGTGAGATCGCGCGGGGCGTTCGGATCGGCCCGTTCGATCTGGGCCTCGAGCAGTTCGATCTCGATCTTCAGGTTCGGTTTGTCGAACCGGATGATGCCCTTTTCCGCCTCGATCTTGCTGATGACGCTGTTCCGGTCGTCCAGTTCGTAGACGATGATGCCGTAGGCGGTGTTGCCCTCGAACCGGTCGAAGTAGATCTGATAGCCGGGGAAAATGTCGTTGAAGATGCCGGGTTCCAGCAGGGCCAGCGGATTGTTCAAGGGGATTTCCTGCGGCAGACGGCGGATGGCGGCCTTCCCCAGGGGGCCGAAGTAGGTGTTCAGGGGGATGCAGACCAGCATCGTTCCGAGGGCCATCGCGAGCACCGGGGCGAGAACCTGCCAGAGACTGATGCCGCTGGCCCGCATGGCCGTGATCTCGTTGTGGGCCGACAATTTCCCGAAGACGAGCAGGACGGCCACCAGGAGCCCGAGGGGGAGGCTGTAGCCGAGCAGCGACGGCATCATGTAACCGACGGCGCGGACGAGAATCCAGGGGGAGAGCCGGCCCGAAAAGCGGAGAATGAAGCGGAACGCGCTGCCGACCAGCAGGATGATCGTCAGGACCATGACCGCCATCACCGTGGTGAAGAGGAGGGACGAGGTGATGTAGCGGTGCAACGTCCTCATGGAGCGGCATTATATCTGCTGCGTAATGGCTGGGAAAGCAGACGCTGGAATCGTCGCCTTCGGAAGCGAGGCTCCGGCGGGAGGCGGAGGATCGTCTCCACGTCGCGATCCGGTGGGCGTCGGGGGGCGGGCGCAAGATGTCGGTACGGAAATCACTGGAAGGGCTGAAGGAGTTCATTCTCCTGTGGAAGGATTTCCACGGGTGTTTTCGGCGCGCCCTGGAGGAGGAAATCACCTCCGCGGAAGACGAGAAGCACTTCCTGGAGGTGAAAAGCCGGATCGCCCAGACCTATGAGACGGTGTTGCGCCGGGCGGGGGAACGGGTGCAGCCGGAGGATCACACGATCGCGCTGGTGACGCGGGTGCCGACGCTTCGCAGTTTCAAGGAGATGACGGACGCGCAGCGGCGCCGGTTCGAGGCCGAGTGGCACACGACCTTCATCTATCTGCAGACGGTGATCGGCCGCCTGCAGGGGGAAACGGGCCGGGCCGGCCAGGGGGAGTGGCTGGCCAACGGCATCCGGATCGGGTTCCGGATCGTGATCGTGGGTATTTTGATTGCGGTGCTGACGTGGTTCCTTATGATTGTCATCCAGTCGCTAGGAGGAGAGACGTGGAGCGGTCTGCTCCACTGGGGGGCGCACGGATGACGAAGCGGGAGATGGTGGTCCAGATCGCCGAAGAAACAGGGCTGACGCAGCGTCAGGTCCGGGAAATCGTCCAGAGGGTCTTCGACCTGATTGCGGACAGCCTGGTGAGGGGGGAGACCGTGGAGCTCCGCAATTTCGGCGTTTTCACGGTTCGGCAGCGAAAGGCCCGGATCGGCCGGAATCCGAATTCCCCCGAGAAAGGCGTTCCGATCCCGCCCCGTCGCGTCGTGAAATTCAAGCCCGGCAAGGCGATGCGCGAGCGCGTCCTGAACGCGGGCTGACGGTTCGAATCCCGGTCCGGGGGATCCCGGCCCATTTCCTTTTGCGCAAAGGAGCGTAGGATCCCCCCGTTTTCCCGATTCCAGGACGGATCTTCATGTCATGAGCAGCAGAATCGCCAGCGTACCGGGTACCGTGGATCTCTTTCCCGAGGAGAGCGCCCGGCGGACCTGGATTGAATCGACGGCGCGGACCGTTTTCGAACGGTACGGGTACGGGGAGATCCGCACGCCGATCTTCGAACGCACGGAACTCTTCTCCCGTTCGATCGGCGAATCGACGGATATCGTCCGCAAGGAGATGTACACCTTCGAGGACCGGGGCGGACGGAGTCTGACGCTGCGGCCCGAGGGGACGGCCTCGGTGGTCCGCGCCGTTCTTGGGCGCGGGATCGGGCAGAACGCCTGGCGGCTCTACTACATGGGAGCGATGCTGCGCAACGAACGCCCGCAGAAGGGGCGCCTGCGGCAGTTCCACCAGATCGGGGTCGAAGCGATCGGCCGGGTGACCCCGGCCACGGACGCGGAGATCATCGTTCTGCTGATGGACCTGCTGGAGGCGGTCGGCCTGGGGAATCTCCGGTTGCGCGTGAACAGCATCGGCGGCCCCGGGGATCGGCCGCGGATCCTCGAGGCGTACCGGGCGCACTTCGGCCCGCGTCTGGGCGGGATGTGCGAGGATTGCGCGCGACGGTACGAGACCAACGTCCTGCGGATCCTCGACTGCAAGCGCGAGGGATGCCAGGAAGCCATCGAGGCGGCGCCCTCGGTGGTGGAGATCATCGGGCCGGAGGCCCGCGAACGGTTCCGTGAGGTGTTGACCCTGTTGCGGGCGGCGGGACTGGAACCGGAAGAGGATCCACGGCTCGTTCGCGGGCTCGATTACTACCTGGATACGGTGTATGAGGTGGCGCACCCGGGACTGGGCGCGCAGGACGCGATCGCCGGCGGAGGCCGTTACCGGATTTCGTTCGGCGAGGGAGAGACGGTCGAGGGGAGCGGTTTCGCGCTCGGGGTCGAGCGGCTTCTCCTGGCGCTGGACGCCGAGGGGAAGGGCGGGATCGGGTTGCGGTCTCCGGATGTCTACCTGGTGTCGGCGGGGCGGGACGCGTTGCCCGAGAACTTCCGGCTGGCCCGGCAGTTGCGCCGGAGCGGCCTGCTCGTGCGGATGGACCTGGAAGGCCGCAGCGTGAAGGCCCAGATGCGCGCCGCCGATCGATCGGGCGCCCGATGGGTCGTGGTCCGGGGGGAAGATGAGATCGGGGCCGGAACCGCCGTATTGCGGGAGATGGAATCCGGACGGGAGTGGAAGGTTCCGGTCGGGGAACTCGCGATGCGTCTGAAAACGGGGCGCCGGCGGACGGACGAAGAGAAATCGAAGGCCGCGGCCGACGGAAACGAAACCGCAGACGGGGACGAATGATGCTGAAGCGTACGCATTCCTGCGGCGAATTGAGAATCGGGGACGAGGGGCGCGAGGTCGTCTTGAACGGTTGGGTGCATTCCCGGCGGGACCACGGGGGCGTGATCTTCGTCGATCTGCGCGACCGCACGGGGATCGCGCAGGTGGTTTTCCGCGCGGAAGAGTATCCGGAACTCTCCGACGCCCATCATCTCCGGGACGAGTACGTCGTCGCGGTGCGGGGTCGCGTACGCCGCCGCCCGGAGGGCACCGAAAATCCGAAGCTTCCGACCGGCGAGATCGACGTCGTCGTGCTCGAGATGGAGATCCTGAACTCCTGCGATCCTCTGCCCTTTCCGGTGGGCGAATCGGAGTCGGAAGGAACCGCGAGCGAGGAACTGCGCTTGCAGTACCGGTACCTGGATCTGCGCAGGCCGCGGATGCGTGACAACCTCGTCCTGCGTCATCGCATCATCAAGGCGGTGCGCGACTATGCGGACGAGGAAGGGTTCGTCGAGGTCGAGACGCCGATCCTGAGCAAGAGCACTCCGGAAGGGGCGCGAGATTACCTCGTACCGAGCCGGGTGCATCCGGGCAAGTTTTATGCCCTGCCGCAGGCGCCGCAGCAGTACAAGCAGCTGCTGATGGTGGGAGGACTGGAACGGTATTTCCAGATCGCCCGTTGTTTCCGGGACGAGGATCTCAGGGCGCATCGCCAGCCGGAATTCACGCAGATCGACGTCGAGATGTCGTTCGTCGCCCCGGAGGATGTTCAGGGGGTGGTCGAGGGGATGTTCCAGCGGATCTTCCGGGAGGTTCTCGAGGAACCGCTGGAGGTTCCGTTCGAACGGATCACGTATGCGGATGCAATCGACCGGTTCGGCACGGACGCGCCGGATCTTCGCTACGGCATGGAACTGGTCGACGTCGGTGCGGCGCTTGCGGAGACGGAATTCAAGGTCTTCCGGTCGGCGATCGAGAGCGGGGGAGCGGTAAAGGCCCTCTGCGCGCCCGGATTGGCGTCGGCGTCGTTGCGGGAGATCGAGGAATGGACCGGGCTGGTGCGCGAATACGGCGCCAAGGGGTTGGCCTGGATGAAGGTCGAGGCCGACGGAACGTTTCGCAGCACGATCGCGAAGTTCTTCCGCGACGGGGAGAAGGAGGCCTTGCGCGGACTTCTCGGCTGCGAACCGGGATCGCTCCTGCTGTTCGTCGCGGACGAGCACGACACGGCCTGCTCGTCCCTGGGCAGGTTGCGGATCGAGCTGGCCCGCCATCTCGGGCTGATCGACGACGAGGTCTTCCGTTTCGTCTGGGTGGTGGATTTCCCCCTGCTCGAATGGAGCGAGACGGAGGGACGTTACGTCTCGCGCCATCATCCGTTCACGCGGCCGGTCGACGAGGATCTCGACCGCCTGGAATCCGATCCCGGATCCGTGCGGGCCCAGGCCTACGACATCGTCTGCAACGGCGTGGAACTCGGGGGCGGAAGCATCCGGATCCACGAGGCGGATCTTCAGCGGCGGGCCTTCCGGGTCCTGGGGATCGGGGAAGACGAGGCGACGGCCCGTTTCGGACACCTGTTGCGGGCCCTGGCCCTGGGCGCGCCGCCGCACGGGGGAATCGCCCTGGGCGTGGACCGGATCGTCATGTCGCTGGGACGGCTCGAATCGATCCGGGACGTGATCGCCTTCCCGAAGACGCAGAAGGCGGCGTGCCTGATGACCGGTTCCCCGTCGGAAGTGGATCCGCGGCAGTTGCGCGAGCTTCACATCCGGACGGACCTGCCGAAGCCCTGAGGGCCTCGCGCCGCGGGAACGATCCGGCGGGGCGGCGCCGCTTCCCTTCTCCAACGGGGCGGAACTCGAAGCCGGCAGAACCCCTGCGGAACCCGTGTCTTCGGCGATTCGGCATGAAGGGCCGGGGACCGCTTTGCGCGGGCCGCTGGACAGGGCGGCGAACCCGGGGAATGTTTCCGCGGCATCGGATCGGCGGGCGGATTGCGGAAACCGGGCGCGTCGCGCGGATGCGACGGCCCCGGGCAGCGCCGGATGATCCCGTGTCGAGGAGCGCAGGGATGAAAACTCCGTCGAAACCTTCCGGGATCTTCAAGAGGTGCGGGTGCTGTTCCGCTTCCTGGGGCAGCCGGTCGGATTTCCTCTCGGATCCGGAGGTCGAACTGGTCGGCTATCAGATGCACTGCCGCGAACTTCTTGCGGGGTTCTTTCTCTTCAACCATTCGTGCGGAACGACGCTCTGCATCCCCGCGGCCGCCTTCCGGGACTTCTACGACGGGCCGATTTTCGAACGCCGGTTGCCGGAATCCGGCGAATGCCCCGGCTTCTGCATTCATCCCGAGAGCCTGGAACGGTGTCCGGCGGCCTGTGAATGCGCCTTCGTCCGCGAGATTCTCCGGACGGCGGGCCGGTGGCCGAAGAGCCGGAAGCCGACGATGCATTCCGCGGACCGCTGATCAATCGTTGTCGAGATCCAGAAGCAGGGCGTCCTCGTCGCAGTGGTAGTAGCTGGGGCATCGGATGCAGTCGTTCCAGACCTTCTGGGGAAAGATTCCCTTGGAAACGATCCGGAAGCCGAATCGTTCGAAGAATCGGCCCACGTAGGTCAGGACGAAGACCTTCCGCACTCCCTCGCGCCGGCATCGGTCGATGGCGGCCTCCACGAGCGCCTTGCCGACGCCCTTCTGCCGGAAGGCGGGCGCCACGGCCAGGGAACGGATTTCGGCGAGGCTTTCGGGCGGAAAGGGCTCGACGGCCACGCATCCGACGATGCCCCGGTCGGCTTCCGCGACAAGAAACCGTTCGATGCCGGCGCGGATCTCCTCTTCGGATCGGGCGAGGAGGAGCCGCTGTTCCGCGGCGGGGCCGAGGAGGTCGGCGATTCCGACGACGTCGTCGGGTTCGGCGGGTCGGATCCTCGGCGGGGCCCCGTTCCTGGGACGCGGGATCCCGGGATTGCAGGAAGGGGTCATGATCCGTCGGTATCGGAGTCGTCCGGGTTGGAATCGGCCGTCGGTTCCGGCGAGGCGTCGGACGGCAGAGCCGGGGGGGATTCGGGTGCCTCGGCCTGTTTTTCCTCCGGCGGGGGGCTCTTCGCCTTCGCCCGGGATCGGGACGTCGCCCTGCGGCCCCGGCGGGGTGCGCGAACCGGTTTTTCCTTCCCGCCGTCGCCGGATTCGCCGGCGGATTCCGGCGCGGAATCGGACTCGGCGGCCGGCTTTTCGACGAAGACCCCGATCCGGCGGTATTTCGCGTAGCGTTCCTCGAGAAGGCGGTCGACGGGCAGGGCGCAGAGTTCGTCGAGATGCTTCTGGATCGCAGCCCCGAGGGCGGCGGCGACGGCGTCCGGGTCCCGGTGCGCGCCGCCGAAGGGTTCGGGGACGATTTCGTCGACGATGCCGAACTCCCGGAGATCCCGTGCGCTGAGCTTCAGGGCGGCGGCGGCCTTGTCGGAATGGCTTCGATCCTTCCAGAGGATCGCCGCGCATCCCTCGGGGGAGATCACGGAATAGTACGCGTTTTCGAGGATCAGGATCCGGTCGCCGACGCCGATTCCGAGGGCGCCGCCGCTGCCGCCTTCGCCGATGACGGCGACGACGATGGGGGTCCGCAGGACGGACATCTCCCGGAGATTGACGGCGATGGCCTCGGCGACATGCCGTTCCTCGGCGCCGACCCCCGGATAGGCGCCGGGGGTGTCGATCAGTGCGACCACCGGCATGCGGAACCGTTCGGCCATCTTCATCAGCCGGAGGGCCTTGCGGTATCCCTCGGGACCGGCGCTGCCGAAGTTCCGGCGCAGGTTCTCCTTGGTGTCGCGACCCTTCTGGTGCCCGATCATCATCACGGGCCGGTCGTTCATGCGGGCCGGGCCGCCGATCAGGGCCTGGTCGTCGGCGAAGGTGCGGTCCCCGTGCAGTTCGAAGAATTCCTCGCAGAGGGCTTCGACGTAATCGAGGAAGTAGGGGCGCTGCGGATGGCGGGCGAGCTTGACGCGCTGGATGGGGGTGAGGTTGCCGTAGATCTCCCGGCGCATCTCGTCGATTTTCTTTTCCAGGGCGGAGATTTCGTCGGCCATGTCGATCGGATTGTCGTGCGCGAACCGCTTCAGTTCCTCGAGCCGTCGTTCCATCTCGAGGATGGGCTTTTCGAAATCGAGCGCCACGGGTTTCATCATCCGCCCTCCCGGCGTCCGACGATTTTCACGGGGGTTCCCGCGGTGACGATGTCGAAAAGTTCCTCGACGTCGGCGTTTCGCATCCGGATGCAGCCGGCGCTGCTGGCCCGTCCGATGCCGGACTCGTCCCAGGTCCCGTGGATGCCGAACCCCTGGATGTCCAGGGAAAGCCAGCGGGTCCCGAGAATGTTCTCGGGATCCCCGAACGGGATCGTCCGGCCCTCCTTCCACCAGACGGGATCGACCACCTTGTCGACGATCTTGAAATCGCCGATCGGGGTCCTGTCGTACTGTCCCGTTCCGATCGGGTATTCCTTGAACCAGCGGTCGTTGACGTAGAGGGTGAGGCGGTTCGTCGCGCAGTCGACGACGATCCGGTAGGTTCCCTTGACGACCCGCAACCGTTCTCCCGGCCGGATGAGATCCCCTTCGATCCCGTTGATCCGGCGGATCGCCTCGATCGTCGTGCCGAACTTCCGCGCGATCCTGCCCAGGGAATCCCCCGGTTCGATGAAGTACTCGACCTTGTCGTCGTCGAGGTACGGCGAAAAGAAGACCTGCACGTTGACCCGCCCGAGGAGATCCTTCACCTGCGCGGCGGTTTGCGGGGACAACCCGGGGATCTTCATCGCCTCGTAGAGGGGCGCGCGGGCGTCCGGCAGATGGTCTTCGCCGACGAGGCGGCGCGCCTCTTCGATCAGGGTGCGCGCGCGGGCCTCGGCGTCCGGATCCGCCGGCGGCGCCGCCGGTTCGCGGTTTCCGCCGCCGGTTGCGGCCGACGGGGGGGAAGAACCGGGCGCGGCGGCCTCGGGCGATTCGGAGACGGCCGTTTCGGGTTCGCTGGCGCGAGACGCCCGGCACTGGGCCAGGCCCAGCACGAGCCCCGAGATGACGATCAGGGCGAAAAACGTGAAGACGATCTTGCCGGTGGTGTTCAAGAAAAAACCTTCTGGAGGTCGTGACGTACGAGCGTCATGGAAGAGTACCGGCGGGCCGGGTCGTTTTCAAGACAACCGCGGACGATGCGGGAGAGGGCCGGGGAAACGTCGTGTTCGGCCGGGGTGAGGGGCGGGATGCGGTCCTGGGCGGCCCGGCGCCGGGCGAGGATTTCCTGGATCGTGGCGCCGGTAGCGGCCGTCCTGCCCGCGAGCAGCTCGTAGGCGATCAGGCCGAATACGTAGATGTCCGTTCGTTCGTCGGGCCTCTTCCGATCGATCTGTTCGGGCGCGAGATAGGTGGGGGTCCCCGCGACCCTGCGCAGGGCGCGCGCCTGCGACCTGGGCACCGCCAGGTCGAAATCGATCAGCTTCGGGGCGCCGCCGGGGGTGATCATCACGTTTTCGGGCTTGAGATCCAGGTGGAGGAACCCCCGATCGTGGACGTGTTCGACGGCCGCGGCCAGCCCGAGGAGGACGCGGGCCCGAAGATCGTGCAGCGCGGGGTCGCGGGCCAGCAGCAGTTGGCGCAGGCTCCTGCCGGGGATGTACTCGAGGATCTGGAAGGGGCGGCCCTCTTCCTTTCCGGATTCGTAGAACCGGACGATGTTGGGATGGTCCAGCTGGGCGAGGATCTCGCCGCCGCGGCGGAACCGCCGCAGGTACGTCTTGTCCTCGCAGAACGGATCGAGGAGCACGCGGGCCGCACGATGTTCTTCCTCCTCGCCGACGACCAGGAGGATCTCCGTCATGCCTCCCTTGTTGAGGCGTTTGACGATGCGGTAACGGCCGAGTCGCTCCATGGGACGTCCGGCCGGTCAGCTCCCGAAGAACCGTTGTGCGAAGCGTTCCCGGATCGGGGAAGGATCCGGGCCTTCTCCGAGGGCGTGGCGTTCGCAGGCTTCGTAGACGTCGAGCATGGCGTCGTAGAGTTCCCGGGTCTCGGGACGGGGAGTGACGGCCCCTCCGAGATCCGGTCGGGTGAACCGTTCGACCAGGTCCTCCCACGGCCGGGCCGGTTCCTCCGCGGAACCGGTCCAGCGGGCGGCCCGCATGGCGGCGCCCAGGGCGGCGCTGTTGCCGATCTCCAGGGGATAGACGGCCGCATTGGTCACGTCGGCCATGACCTGGAGAATGGCGCGGTTCTTCGAAGCGCCGCCGGTCGCGTGGATCCTTTCGGGGGTGGTGCCCATCCAGCGGGAATGCAGGCGCAGGGAAAGCATCTGGGCCTCGACGACGGCGCGCACCTCGGTTTCGGCGGTGCGCCGATCGTCGCCGTACCAGCGTTCGCCGGGTTCCAGGACCTTCGGGACGATCTCGGGATCGAACCACGGCAGGAGAATCCTGCCTTCGTTTCCCGGCGCGGTTTCCTCCAGGATCCGGGAGAAGGCCGTCCAGTCCAGTCCGTGACGGTCGCGGATCCTCTCCCGCGCGAGGGAACCGTTCTTGAAACAGATCAGGCTCATGTAATCGCCCGTCGGGGCCCCGAAGACATGGCCTTCGCCCCGGGGATCGGTCCGCAGGGCCTTCATGAACCCGAACAGGGTGTCGGAGGTGCCGAGGCTGACGGCGACGGCTCCCGGATCGACCAGGCCGACGCCGACGAGGCTGTTCGGGTTGTCGCCCGAACAGGTCACCACGCGGCAGCCGGGATCGAACCCGTAACGGCGGACGATGCGCGAAGCGACGGCGCCGGCGACGGAATCCGAGGGCCGGATCGGCGGCAACCGCTCGAGCAGGCCGGGCGCCGTGGCCGCCAGGGCGTCGGGATGCCAGGAGAACGTGCGGATGTCCATGAGGTTCATTCCCGCGCCGTCGCCGGGGTCGATCGGCGCGTCTCCGCCGAGGAGCAGGGACGCCAGGAAGGAACTGACCAGGTGGATCCGTCCGGTTTCCTCGTAGGCTCGAGGGGATTCCTTGAAGAATTTCCGGATCTGCGGACCGGTGAACCGTTCGAAGGCGATCGAACCGGTCTCCCGGGCGAGACGTTCGGAGCCGCCCATCGCCCGGGTGATCTCCGCGCATTCCTCCGAGGTGCTGGAATCCATCCAGACCGGGGACGTCGGACGGCTGAGCAGCGGTTCCACCTGGGGCGCAAGTTCCTTTTCGGCGGAAAAGCCGGCGAACCGTTCGATCGCGCCCCGGCGGAGGTAGACGCTGCCGTGCTGTTGTCCCGACCCGCTGATCGCCGCGATTTCCCCCGTGGGAAAGTCCGCGCCGGCCATTCTCTCGAGGATGCGGTCCAGGGCGGCCGCCCAGAGGGCGGGCGGGGAATGCACGACGGTCGGATCCGAGGGATCCCGAAGCACGCCGTTCTCCGTCCCGTATTCGGGGAAGGCCTCGTCGAACTGCAGGGAGTCCTCGTAGACGACCTTCCCCTCCTCGGGATCGATGACGATGGCGGTAAGACTCTGGGTGCTGGAATCGAGTCCGAGCGCGTATCGCGGCATGCCGTTTTCCTCCTCGAATCCGTTGCGGTTCGTTCGCCCGAAGCGTGCGGGGCCGAACCGTCGAGGCATTCTTCGGAGCCTCGCGGCGCTTGTCAACCGGTCCGCTCGGGGAACGGGGGAAGGGGGGGAGCCCCGATTCGCCGGCGCCGGAGGACCGTCCGCATCGGGCTCGCATCCGGACGGGCGGGCACGGTAGCCTTCCGGGCGGTTTTTCATGAAACGATACCGGAAAATCCTTCTCATGATCCTTGCGATCGCGGCGGCGCTGGCCGCGGCGGCGCTGGCCGCCGGTCCGGTCTGGGCCTTCCTTTCCGAACGCGGTTCCTCGTCCGGCTGGGCGGCGCGATTGGCGGAAAAGGGTCCGAGCCGCGTCTTCAGCCGTCTCGCGATGTTTCTTCTGGCGGGGGTGCTTGCCGTCGCGGCGTACCGCGGCGGCATCCGGCGCTGGCGCGATCTGGGATGGAAAGAACCCGGGACGACGCTGCGGGATATGCTCCTGGGGTACGGGGTCGGGATCCTGATGTTCGGCCTGATCGGTCTGGTGTCGGTCCGCCTGGGGGCGCGGGAATTCGTTCCGCCGGGGTGGCCGGGGCTCCGGGGGGAATTGCCTTCGTACGCGGTTGCCGGCCTGCTCACCGCGCTCTTCGAGGAGACGGTCTTCCGGGGGCTCCTGCTGCTGGCCGCGGTGCGCGCGGGGCGGCCGTTTCTCGGGATCGTGGGCGGCAGCGTCCTGTACGCCACGGCGCACTGGCTGCGGCTGCCGCCCGAGACCAACGCGACGGGCATCGCGTTGTTGCGGGAATCCTTCGCGGGATTGGCCGAGGTCCCCGGCGCGTGGAGCCACTGGCTGGCGCTCTTTCTGGTCGGGGCGGCCCTCTGCGTCACCGTGCTGCGCACCGGCCGGCTGGGATGGGCGGTCGGGCTTCATGCGGCGTGGGTTCTGGGATTGAAGGCCCTCGTTTTCCTGACGGACACCCGGCCCTCGGAAGGATTGCGCCGGATTCTCCTCGGAGGGGACGGGGCGATCGAAGGGTTGCTGGCCGGCGGAACGATGGCGGCGTTGGCGTTGGCCTTTCTCTGGTCGGGGGGGTGGCGGTTGCGGTGGTTCTCCGCGGATTCCTGGGGCTGATCTATCCGCGCGTGTGCCTGGACTGCGGACGGGAGCTTCCCGAGAGGGGCGGCGAGTGGATCTGTTCCGCCTGTGTGGAATCGATCCCGAGGATCCGGCCGCCGGTGTGCGGCGTCTGCGGGAGCCCGCTGGGAAGGGGCGCGTCGCCGGGATTCCGATGCCGGACCTGCCGTTCGGAGGAAAGGGGATTCGATCGGGCGGCCTCGGCCTGTCCGTACGAAGGCCGGTTGCGGGATCTGATCCATCGTTTGAAATACCGGCGGGAATTGTACGTGGCCCCGACCCTGGGGAGGCTCGCGCTCGAGGCATGGAGATCGTTCCTGGAATCCGAGACGGTGGACGCCGTGGTTCCGGTTCCCCTGTATCCGAGAAAGGAACGCGAGCGGGAGTTCAACCAGGCCGAAGAGATCGCCCGCGCGATGTCCCCCGCCCTGAAGGCGCCCGTGCGGGCGAAATGGTTGAGACGTCTGCGCGATACCCGGAGCCAGACCGAGTTGAAGGCGTCCGACCGGCGCAGAAACGTCCGCGGCGCCTTCGCGGTGCGGCGTCCCGAGGAGGTCCGGGAGCGGAGGATCCTGCTGATCGACGACGTGTTCACGACGGGTGCGACCATCGGGGAGTGCGCCCGGGTCCTTCGCAAGGCCGGCGCGGCCCGGATCCTCGTGGCGACCCCCGCACGGGATTGAGCGCGGGGCCGCGGCCGGTTGCGCCCCGTCGGCCTTCGTGCTATAAGGCGCGGCACCGGCAGGTGAGTCCCCGTTGCATTTGTTTTCATCCGGCGGATCGTCATGGCCTTCTTCCGAAAACCCCGATATTCGACCGTCAAGGTGCGGCGGCGCGATATCCCCCGCGGTCTCTGGCAGAAGTGCAAGGGCTGCGGCAACATCATCTACAACCGCGAACTGGAAGAGGCCTTCAAGGTCTGTCCGAAGTGCGGATACCACTTCCCGTTGTCGGCGCGGGAACGGATCGCGACGATCGCCGATCCCGGAACCTTCGTGGAGCGGGACGCGGGACTGGAGAGCGCCGATCCGCTGGAGTTCACCGGTACGGCGCCCTACCGCGACAAGATCCGGGAGTACCAGGAAAAGACGGGGCTTCCGGACGCGATTCTCACGGGAACCTGCACGTTGCACATGCGCCCGCTGGCCCTCGGGGTGATGGAGTTCGCCTTCCTGGGGGCGAGCATGGGGAGCGTGCTGGGGGAGAAGGTGACGCGTCTGACGGAGACGGCCACCGAGCGGGGGATTCCGTTGCTGCTGGTCTGCGCGTCGGGAGGCGCCCGCATGTACGAAGGCATGTTCAGCCTGATGCAGATGGCCAAGACGAGCGCCGCGCTGGCCCGACACCGGGAGAAGGGGCTTCCGTACATCTCCGTTCTCACCAATCCGACCTATGCCGGCGTCATGGCCAGTTTCGCATCCCTGGGGGACGTCATCGTCGCCGAACCGGGCGCGATGATCGGATTCGCGGGACCGCGGGTCATTCGGGAAACCACCCAGCAGGATCTCCCGGAGGGATTCCAGACGGCCGAGTTTCTCCTGGAACACGGATTGATCGACATGATCGTTCCGCGCCGGGAGCTTCGGCACCGCATCTCGGCGCTGCTGTCGATCCTGCATCCCGACCGGGATTCCTGACGGCGGGCCGGCGTTCTCCCATGAAGACCTACCGGGAGGCCGTCGATTTCCTCTACCGGATCCGTCTGTTCGGAACGAAGCTGGGGCTGGAAACGGTTCGGGAGACCTGCCGGCGTCTCGGCGATCCGCAGGATTCGTTGCGTTTCATCCACCTCGCGGGCACGAACGGAAAGGGGTCCGTCGGCGCCATGCTGGAACGGATCCTGAGACTCTCGGGATACCGCGTCGGCTTCTTCACGTCGCCGCACCTCGTCTCCTTTCGCGAAAGGATCCGCGTCGACGGACGGGCCGTTTCCGAAGAGGACGTCGTGCGCGGCGTGAACCGGATCTCGCCGATTCTCGACGATGTCGCCGCGGCCCCGGGATGCCGCTACCCGACGTTTTTCGAAGTGGTCGTCGCGCTGGCCCTGCGGCATTTCGCCGAGGTCGGCGTCGACGTCGTGGTCTGGGAAACGGGGATGGGAGGGCGGCTGGACGCCACGAACATCGTCCGCCCCGAGCTGGCGGTGATCACCAACGTCCAGCGGGATCATGCGAAGTACCTGGGGGATACCCTGGAGAAGATCGCGGCGGAGAAGGCGGGAATCATCAAGGAAGGGGTGCCGGTGGTGACCGCGGCCGAGGGGGCGCCCCTGGATGTCATCGTCCGGACGGCGGAACAGCGGGCGGCGCCCCTGGTGGCGGTTCCGGAGCGGTACCGGGCGGACGTCCTCACGTCCGAACTGGACGGGTTGACCCTCCGCGTCGACGGAACCGGGCGCGATTACGGCGTCCTGGAATGCGGCCTGGCCGGCCGGCACCAGGCCGGCAACGCGGTGATCGCCCTGGCGGCCGTCGATGTCCTTCGGGAACGCTCGTCCTTCGAAATCCCCGATCGCGCCGTGGCGGCCGCGCTGCGTGGAATCCGCTGGCCGGGGCGGTTCCAGTACGTGCCGTGGAACGTTCCGCTCGTGCTGGACGGGGCGCACAATGCGCCGGCGGCCCGGGTGCTGCGGAACGCACTGGAAGACGTGGCCGCGGACCGGCAGAGGATTCTCCTGACCGGAATTCTCGAAGACAAGGATCATGCCGCCATGTGCGAGGTGCTCGCCCCCGTGGCGGACCGGATCGTCGTCACCCGGGTGAAGAGCCATCGGACAGCGGAGACGGACGAGCTGCTCGAGGAATACCACCACGCCCGGGAAGACCTTCCCGCGATCGCCGTCGAAGATCTCGAGGAGGCCCTGGCGGAGGCGGAACGGGAAGCGCGGGAACGGGAAAACCCGCTGGTCTGCGTTACCGGTTCGCTTTTCCTTGTCGGGGAGGTCTGTTCGCTGCTTGGTATTCCCACGATCGATCTTGCATGAGGGGGGTGGGCGAATCCGCGGGAGGGAAAGAGGGAGAGATCGACCGATGAAGGCGAAAACCGGCTCGAGACTGGCGATTCACGGGGGCGATCCGGCGATCACCGACGTGCCGTCGGATCTCTTCCGGTGGCCGATCGTGACCCCGGAAGACGAGGCGGCCGTGCTGGACGTGTTGCGCGCCGGCAAGATGAGCGACACGGACATCACCCGCCGGTTCGAGAGGGAGTTTGCGGACTGGCTGGGCGTCAGACATGCGCTGGCGTACTGCAACGGCACCGCCAGCCTTCATGCGGCGATGTGGGCCTGCGGCGTCGGCGCGGGAGACGAGGTCATCTGTCCCAGCGTCACCTACTGGGCGAGTTGCACGGCCGCTCTTTCGCTCGGCGCGGCGGTGAACTTCGCGGACATCGATCCGAAAACCCTCTGCATCGATCCCGCGGACATCGAACATCGGATCGGTCCGCGCACGCGGGCGATCATTGCCGTGCATTACTGCGGGTACCCCTGCGACATGGACCGGATCCTGGAGATCGCGCGCCGCCACGGGGTCAGGGTGATCGAGGACGTCTCCCACGCGCAGGGCGGGCTGTACAAGGGGCGGCCCCTGGGGACGATTGGCGACATCGCCGGAATCAGCCTGATGACCGGCAAGAGTCTGCCCGTCGGAGAAGGCGGGATGATGGTGACGAACGATTCGGAACTCTACGAACGCTGCGTCGCCTACGGGCATTACACCCGCACGGGGCCGCCGGATCTCTCCGGGCGCTACGGGGAGGGGGACGATCCCCTGGATGTGAAACTCTACGCGGGGATTCCCATGGGCGGGGCCAAACACCGCATGAATCAGACCTGTTCCGCGATGGGCCGCGTGCAGCTCCGGCATTATCCCGCGCGAATGGAGGAGATCCAGCGGGCGATGAACCGGTTCTGGGACCTGCTGGAGGGATTGCCCGGGATCCGCGCGCATCGGCCGCCCGCCGATTCCGGATCGACCATGGGCGGCTGGTACAACGCCCGGGGGTTGTGTGTCGGCGAAGAACTCGGCGGCCTCTCGTGCAAACGGTTCTGCGAGGCGGTCCGCGCCGAGGGGTTCGACACCTGCGGTCCGGGCGCGAACTTCCCGCTGCATCTTCACCGCTTGTTTCACACGGCCGATCTCTTCCGGCAGGGCATGCCGACGATGATCGCCTTCGGGCAGCGGGACGTCCGGCAGGGTCCGGGCAGCCTGCCGGTGTCCGAAAGCATCGATCGAATCGCCCTCGCCGTGCCCGGATTCCGACGGGATCTGCCGGAGGCGATCGAACGGTTCGCAACGGCCTTCCGCAAGGTGATCGAACACGCCGACGAGCTGCTCTGATCGGCCCCCGGCGGAGCGAAGCCGGAGGAACGGAGATTTCCGACTATTGCGGTTTTTCCGGAGACGGGCCGAAGGCGTTGTCGAAGACGTAGGTGTTTTCTTCGGCCCCGACGGCGTCCGCCGCGCTCGCGTGGCGAACGAACCAGTTCCGGGTGACGTCGCATTTCTCCTGCGGGACGCCCCGGATCAGCACGGGGATCTGCGGCGCGAGGAAGGTGTTGTTCCGGATCTCGATCCGGGTACCGGCGATGTTCGTGCCGTCTTTTCGATCCCGGCCCCCGTGCATGTCGAAGAGGTGGCTCAGCGAGGTTTCGCCCACCAGGTTGTTCAGGGCGCGGTAGCTGGAACCCGGGGCGCCGGTCGCGGCGATGGAATGCCGGTTGACGTCGAATCGGTTGAATTCGATCGTCGCCGAGGCGGGGCCGAGACTGACGCCGTATCCGAGCCCCTGGAACTGGCAGTGGTGGATATGGCAATGGTCGATCCGGTGTCCGTCGCCCGCCTGCAGATAGACGCCCCCGTGAGAGAAGGCGGAAATCTCGCAGTTGTCCACCCGGAGGCGCGGGAACCGGCTGACGATGCCGTCGGAGACGGGAAATCGGTAGTAGTAGGAACGGCCCTTGCCGTTCGGTCCCAGGGAGCGTTCGTAGTGCGCGATGCGGCGTCTTGGATCGGGTCCCCGAAGCCGCAGGCCCGTGATGCGAACGTCCGGACCCTTGCAGCGGATCAGGGCCGGAGTCTTGAGGGCGTCGGAGAAGATCAGGGCGCCCTGCGATCCGTCGCGGCCGCGGTCGGAGGCCAGCGTCACACCGGCGGGGATCTCGAGAACCGCCTGCTCGATGTAGATCCGGGGGCTCATGTCGATCACCACGTCCCCGGGGAGGAAAACCGTCCGGCCGGGTCTTGCCCGGGACAGGGCGTCGAGAAGTTCGTCGAGATCCCGGACCGTGAAATCGCCTTTGCAGACGATCCCGGCATAACCCCGGCCGCCTCCGAGGGGGCCGCCGTCGTCCGGACGCGCTCCGTAGATTCTTCCGTCGATCTCGACCCACGCGGGTTCGGGTTCCGCGGCCGCCTTCGTCATTCCGATGACTCCCATGCAGAAGAGGAGGAGGACGGGTGAATGCACGGCGGACCTCCTTCCCGGGGCAACGACGTCCCCCGCAGCATGATGAGCGGGGGAGGACCGGAGGTCCAGACGCGCCTGCTGGGGCCGGCCCCTTCCTACCCGTCCGGCCGTTTCCCGACGGGGGCGAGGTAGACGGCGAATTCGTCCTTGCCGTCGACGCCGAGCAGGGCGTCGAGGGCATCCTGGTCGTACGCGGCGATCGCGCACGTGCCCGCATTGAGGGCTTCGCAGGCCAGGTAGAGATTCTGGCAGACGTGGCCGGCGTCGATCAGGATCACGCGGTGGGCGGCCAGCGAATAGCGCCATTCCATGCGATAGGGGATCGTCGTCCAGACGAACGTGACGGCGCCCCCTGCCGCGAAACGCTGGCCCAGACAGGCCTCCGTCAGCCGGGATCGCATCGACTGCATCGTACGGAGCCGCGCGAGCCGGTGCGACAGGGGCAGGTACCGGTAGAGGGCCGGTTCGAGTTCCCGGACGTTGAAGACGAAGAGATAGGTCTCGAAACTGTGCCTGGCTCCGGCGGAAGGGACGGTCCGCAACGTTGCGACGTCGCCGACGGTCTCGCGGACGCCCTGGGTCGCCCAGAGCAGGAAGGCCAGTTCGTCCAGGGAAAGGGGTTCCGGCGCGAATCGGCGGCGGCTTTCCCGGCGGGCGATGGCGTCGACCAGGGCGATCGTTCCGATGCGATCCCTCCAGGATTCAAACGGGGGAAGATCCACCAGTGCAGCGTCCGGCGGCGCCGGTTTCTCCGGCGGCGGGGGCGGAAGGCGCCGGTTCTGCGGCGTCCGCCGGAAATCGATGCGAAGCCGGACACGGTCCTTCAGGAATTCCCGGTAGCTTTCGAGATCCTCCATGGATCGTCTTCCTCACCTTGATCGTACCCCATCGGAAGGGTCGGCGGCGATCCCGGGTGCGGAACGGCCGTCGGAAGCGAATGCGACGCGGTCTCCCGGCGTTCCCGTTTCGGCGGCGCGGACCGGCCGGACGCCTTCCGCCTGCGGGGGGCCTTTCGCCCCGGGGGCGGGGAAAGGTGTATAGTCCTCTTATCGGGCGAACGTCTTCCGCGGACCCGGATGCGCGGCTTCGACGACACCGCTGGAGAAAAGGGCGTCCCGACGGGAGGCTGAAGATGCAATCACGTCGTCGTCGGTGGCTGGCCGTAGGATCGGTCGTCTGCGCGGTGATGAGCGCGCACGGCGCGATCCTGCCGATCGGAGAGTGGGAAGACGAGGGCCTGGCCGTGGTGACGGCGTCTCCCTGGGACATGGGAAGCAAGGACAACCTCTTCGACGGCAACTGGAGCACGTTCTACCGCACGGACGCGACCCACAACCCCGCGATCGTCACGGTGGAGTTCACGGAAAGGCGGAGCGTCGGCGCGGCCCGGGGCCAGTTCACGAACACGACGGCGCATGACTGGACGCTGGAGGCCGCCGACAGCCCGGCGGATCTCGATGCGCAGACGGGGTCCTATATCCGCATCTTCGGTCCGAACCGGGTGATCGGCGAAGGCGTCCAGTGGGAGGAGTGGAACGAGTCGCCGGTGTCGCGCCGGATCTTCCGGTTCATCGTCTATCGGGTGTACGGGGACAATCACGTCCACATCCGTGAATTGGAACTGCAGAGTCCCGAGCCGGTCGAATGGGTGGAAATCGGCGGGGAAACCGTGGCGATCAACACGATCGAAATCGAACCCCGGGACGCGGCCGTTCCCCTGGGAGGGGTCGTCCATTTTTCCGCGGAAGCCTCCCTGAGTTACGGTCCGGATCGGTATGACGTCACGGATCTCTGCGCGTGGTCGACGGACGATCCGGCGATCGCCGCGGCCGCGGCGGGCGGCGCGGTGACGGGAACGGCCCTGGGCGCGACGACCCTGCGGGCGAGCCTCGGGGCGGTGACGGGGCGGACGGGGGTGAGCGTCCGCGAGGCGCGCCCGATCGATCTCGACGTCCCGTTCATTCATCGCACGCCGGAGTACAACCGGTTCCGGGTCTCGTTCTCCGGCGACCAGCACATCCAACCCGGCTACGAAGACGAACAGAAATGGCCCGAACCCGGGGAACTCGTCACCTTCACCGCGCATGTCTTCAACAAGGGGGACGTCGCCGCAACCAACATCCGGTACCGCTGGTATTTCGACGGTCGCGCGGTGGGCAAGGGGACCATCGAATCCCTGCCGGGCGGATCCCGCGCGGAGGTTTCCTACAGCCGCACGTGGCCGGCGGACACGGTGCAGACGGTGGACGTGCCTCCGGGGGCGATGGTCCTGCATCCGAAACAGAAGGAACGGGCGATCGGGGATCATACGATCCGCATCGTGGTCGATCCCGACGACGAGATCCCCGAGACCTGCGAACTGAACAACGTCGCCGAGGACTACATCAACGCGCTGACCTTCTGGATGTTCATCGACGAGACGACGTACTCCTACATGAACGCGCATCCGAACTTCATCGACAGTTATTCCGCGGAAGACTGGTGCCGGATGCAGTTGATCGGCTTCGAACGGCGGCTGCGGGTTTCCGGATGCAGGCAGAAGCTGCGTCTTGACATGGTGGCCGTCTATCCGGACGGGCAACTGAGCGCCGGAGGGACCCACGAACCGGTCGGATCGGAGACGCGGCAGGCCGACGGGCGCTGGGGGTTCCAGATCGCGGAATGGCCCGAATCGAAGGTGATGCGGTACGCGCGGATCATCGAGAATCCGCTGCTGCACGAGTGGGGACATCAGATCGGCCTGATCGACATCTACCAGTACGACATCGCCACGGGAAACTGTCTGATCACCCGCGACGGCGCCCGCGTGGCGGATACCCCGCTCCTGCCGCGGGTCAGCCCCTGGAACGTCTATTACGGAAACATCCGGGTTCTTCACGACGGGAGCAACCCGATCGTCCCGGACAACACGGGCCGGGCCCTGATGGCGGACCCGTCGCGGCGGTATCTGAGCATCGGAAGCGCGACGGGGATGAACCGGAACCTGGGACTGCGCCGGGGCTTCTTCGGGGATTATCTGGGGGCGATTCAGCAGGGGGAAATCCGAATCCGCATGCGCCGGCACGACGGCGATCCCGTGGCCGGATGCGGTCTCCGGATCTTCCAGCGGGAGACGGACGGAAGCGTTCCGGACCAGCCGAAGTTCTCGGGCACGACGGACGGCTCGGGAACGTGGGTGTTCCCCGATCATGCCCTGCCGGATTGGCACGGGGGGATCGCCCTGAACAATCCCTGGTCGTGGGAACAGGGGGGCGTCGTCTACAACGCGCCCAACGCGGGAGGGGGAAACGTTCCTCTGCTGGTGGAACTCTCCTTCGACGGGACCGTCGAATATCACTTCGTCGAGGTGGACGAACTGAACGCCGCCATGGCCGAGGGGCAGGTCGATTCGTACACGATCGAATTGACGACGTACGAATCCCGCCTGCCCAACGCCCTGCCGGTGATCGGGTTCGAGGGGACCGGCGGTTCGGTCTACCTGTCGGAAGGGGAGTTTTTCCAGGCGCGGGTCTATGCGACCGATGCGGACGGGGATCCGGTGACGCTGTCGGCGACGCCGCTCTACAACACGACGTTCGAACCGGCGACGGGCGTTTTCACCTTCCGCCCCGATTCGCTGCAGGTGAACCGGTACGAGGGGCATACCGAGCCGATGTACGTGATCTTCCGGGCCGACGACGGCAAGTTCCGTTCGACGCGGCGCATGACCTTCTACGTATCGGACGACCCGGAGGTGGCGTACCTGGACGAGACGGATCATGACGGCGACGGCGCCGGGGATCTCGCGGATCCGGACGACGACAACGACGGGTTGTGGGATGAAGACGAGATCCGGTTCGGCCTCGATCCGCTCGATCCGGCCTCCGTGGTCCGGATCCTTTCGATCGAGATCCCCGGGGAAGATCCGCAGGCGGTGCGGCTGATCTGGCCGGCGGCGGCGTCGCGCACCTACCGGATCGAATGGGCGCCGGCGCCGGGGCACTGGGACGAGGTCGGCGGTCCTGCGCTCGGCGACATCGAGGATCGCGGAGACGGCACCCGGGCCTGGACGGATCGCGGGCGGGATCCCGAGATGGGCGGGGAGCCGCCGGGGGAAGCCCCGGCGCGCTTCTATCGCATCGCGGCGGATTGAATCGCGGCGGCAAGATCGAAGACGGTGAACCGGCTGCGAAGGTGCCGCCCGTAGCGGAGCGCCGCGTCGAGATCGTTGCGGTCCAGTCCCAGGTCTTCCGGGCTGCGGGCGGCGCGGGCGTCCGCCAGAAGGGAGTCGAGCCGGTCGCGGGGCATGAGGACCGGATCGATTTCGTCGAGAACCGCCGGCAGATTCTTCTGCAGGTTCGCCGTCCATCCCGGCGATCCCCAGGTGCGGCGATACTTGGCTTGCGCCTCGGCGACGACGCTTTCGGCGACGGGGCCGAAGTGCCGGCGTAGTTCGGTTTCGAGATCGTCCCAGTCCGGCGGGGATGCGATCCGCATGCCTTCGCGGGGAAGCCGGAGCATTTCCTCGTAGCAGCGCAGGGCCTCCAGGGTTCCGACGCCGACCTGGAGCCCGTGGAGCCGCCGGAAGAGGTCGTCCTTCGGCAGCATCATGTCCCAGTAGTGGGAGATCAGGTGTTCGCCGCCGGAAGCGGGCGCGCTCGTGCCGGCGATCGTCATCGAGAATCCCGAGAGGATCAGCGCCTGGAAGAGGGGGGCAACCGCGTCGGGATCCCCGCGGCCGACGGCGGCTGCGGCGTCGGCGACCCGGTCGATGGCGTCGTTGACGATCCGGACGGCCTCGGGGCACCGGGTTTCGCCGAAGAGACGGTGGGCGAGGATCCAGTCCGCCTGCGAGGCCGGTTTCGAAAGGAGATCGGCGAAACCGGAGGAGGTGAGGGCGACGGGGGCCTGTGCGAGGATCTCCCGAGACGCGTACACGGCGAGGGGCGGCCGACAGGGCAGGGTCGACTTGAGACCGTCGATCATCAGGGCCGCGATGGGGGATGTGAAGCCGTTGACCGAGGCGGCCGTTGCGACGCAGACGTAGGGCAGGTCGCGCATCGTGGCCGCGGCCTTGCCGAAATCGTTGACCGTGCCCGATCCGACCGCGACGAATCCGGAAACATCCCCGGCGTCGCGCGCGATCGATTCGGCGATGCCGCGCTCCGGTTCGGCGACGGGCCGGACGAGCAGGAGCCGGGGGCGTGTGCGGGATTCGCGGGCCAGGGCGGATTCCACGTCCCTGCCGTAGACCTGGTAGGTGACGTCGTCGCAGAGCAGGGCGATCGTCCCCGGGAAATCGGCGGCGGCGCGGGAAGCCGCCCGTTCGGCCGCTGCGGCGTCGATGACGACCTCCCGCGTGGGGATGTGGTGTTCGGCGCCGCATTCGCACCGCCAGCGGCGGCCGAGAAGATCGGCGATCATCCGTTCCGGAGACGGCATGGAGGCTTTCCGCGGTTGTTCGGGATCATCCACGCGAAGCGGTCCTTCTTTCCGGGGACGTGGGGGGATCCCCGGAAGCCGAGGATGACGGAATCGCGGGCGCGAATGAAGGTCGAAGTCCGCATGCATGCGTCGTACCCGGATCGGTTCGGCGCGTGTGCGGGCCGGGGAGGCGGGAAGGGCGGGGACTTCGGGCGTCGCGGATGGCGGAAGCCGACACGCCGGCCGGGAGGATCCGCGGCGCGACGACCTTTCGAGGGGAGGAGAATCGCCGGTTCCCTCGTCGAATGCGTTGAACAGGGCCGGCGGGGGCCGTAGGTTTGCGCAACGAGGTGCAACCGGGAATGAAAACGTCGGTCGATGCGGCAACGGTGATGTCGGACGAAGAACGGATCGAGGCGATCCAGCGGCTGAGGCGCGAGAAGGACGCCCTGATCCTGGCGCACAACTACCAGATACCGGAGATCCAGGATCTGGCGGATCACGTCGGGGATTCGCTGGAACTGTCGCGACGGGCGGCGACGACGGATGCGCGGATCATCGTCTTCTGCGGCGTCCATTTCATGGCGGAGACGGCCTCGTTGTTGTCTCCGGACAAGACGGTGTTGCTGCCGGATCTCGACGCCGACTGTTCCCTGGCGGCGTCGATCACGGCGGAGGATCTGAGGCGCTGGAAGGCCGAGCATCCCGGAGCGGTCGTGGTTTCCTACGTGAACACGACGGCCGAGGTGAAGGCGGAGACCGACATCTGCTGCACGTCGAGCAACGCGGTGAAGGTCGTTGAATCGATTCCGGAAGAGCGGGAGATCCTCTTCTGTCCGGACATGTTCCTGGGGCAATACGTGCGACAGGTGACCGGCCGCCGGAACCTGCGGATCTGGCCGGGGGAATGTCACGTGCACGCGCCGATCACCCCGGAGGACCTTCGCCGGGTCGGCGAGGAACATCCCGGCGCGGAGTTCCTGGTTCATCCCGAATGCGGCTGTTCTTCCCAGTGCATGTACCTGGACGCGGTGGGAGACGGTCCGCCCCAGGGGATCCACATCCTGAGCACGTCCGGGATGGTCCGGCGGGCTGAGGAAAGCGACGCTTCCGAGTTCATCGTGGCGACGGAGACGGGGATCCTGCACCAGTTGAGGCGGCGGGCCCCCGGGAAGGTCTTCCTGCCGGCGAGCGAAGAGGCCGTCTGTCACTACATGAAGATGATCACGCTCGAGAAGCTGCACCGTTCCCTGGAGGACGAGGTTTACGAGGTCCGGGTGAGCGGGCCGATCGCGGAACGCGCCCGGAAAGCGGTGCAGCGGATGATCGAGATCGTCTGATCCCGGCGAACGCGGGTTGGGCCTTTTTCCGCCCCGCCCCCTTGTCGAAGAGGCGGGAATCGCCTATATATGGGCCGCTCCGAAGGGTGTGCCTGTAGCTCAACTGGATAGAGCATCTGACTACGGATCAGAAGGTTGGGGGTTCGAATCCCTCCAGGCACGCCATTTCCATGTCCTGATTCTTTCCGGGCTTCCGTGATCCGGGATCCGGACGCGGCCGGCTCCTCTTTCCTCCCTCG
>CAYNBQ010000018.1:0-46347 GCA_964395275.1 uncultured Verrucomicrobiota bacterium | reverse complement strand
AGCGGTTCCCCGATCTTCCCTTCGGCGATCAGCCGGTCCGCGCCGGCGGCGGGTTCCGTGAAATAGTGGTTCAGGTTGCAGCCGAGATAGAGATCCTTTTCGGATGCAAACGCCACCATACGGCGCGCCTGCACGATATCGTTGGAAATCGGCTTCTCCACCAGAACGTGCCTGCCCGCGGCGAGGGCTTCCATCACGGGTTCGAAATGCCAGCCCCCGTTTTCGTCGCCTCCCGTGCAGACGTCGACGATCTCGATCTCGGGATGGGCCGCAAGCATTTCCGAAAGCGAGTAGTGCGCATCGACGCCGTCGTGAAGCGCGGCGGTCTCGTCCGCGCGCTCCCGGATCACGTCGCACACGGCGACCAGCTCCGCCAGATCGTCGTTCACGTGGCAGCGGGCATGAATCTTCCCGATGCCGTTCACACCGACCACACCCACCTTCAGAGCCACGGCGCATCCCTCCCTTCGCGCGTTCCCCGCGAAACGACCGTCCCCATCCTGCCCACAATCGACGGGGGCGACGCAACCTCCGGGGACCCGGTTTGTTCACGCATCCGGCTGCCGGAGGAACGCCGCCGATTCAGCGCCCGACGCCCGAACGGGGGCGCCCCTCACAGAAACCCCAGCACGTCGCCGTCCGGCGGATCCTCCGGATACGCCGGGCGATCCGGCTCGCCGTCCCCGTCGAAATCCCCCGCCCGGTATTCCTCGATCGATATCGAGGAACCCACCGGGGAACCGTCGGCCCCGAGCGCATATCCGGGGCTCTCCGGCCGCAGACGCAGATCGAGATCGTAGTCCGTGATCACCCCCCAGTCCGCGACCAGCCACCCCTTCAGCGGTTTCTCGTCGAGAGGGGGATCGAGGACGATCGCCCGTCCCTGCATCGAAACGATCGTGCGCACCGTGCCGTCGAAATTGATCTCGACGTGATCCCCGACCTGGAAACCCTCCGACGAACGCAGAATGAGCGTCTCCCGCGTGCACTCGGTCAGCAGATCGTCGTCGAGCACGCCGTACAGGATGGGCGCATGGACGAACCTGGGGTTCGCATACACGGAGTTCGGATCCTCCCCCGTGGCGGCCTGGAATTCCTCCAGGCTCCCGTGCCATCCGGCGTCGGAGGCCAGGACCGTCGGGTTCGCCACCCGAACGCTGTTCCAGAAGAGATTCCGGTCGCCGTCGTAGTTCGTCACGCCCGCGACGCTGTAGATCACCTGGGCCTGTCCCGTCATGAAGACGTTCTCCCGCACGTCGTAGTCCCGCCAGGTCAGGCTCATGCAACTGTATCCCGCGAAGGCCACGGTGTTCTTCCGCAGGGTGTAATAACCGGCTTCGTCCCCGAAGATCAGCATCGTCGCGCCGGACCCCAGGATCATGTTGCCCGAGAACTCGCCGTCCCGGGTCTCCTGCATCATGACGGATTGCCCGCCGGTGATGATCAGGTTGTCGACATACCGGACGTGGTTCGCCGTGCGGTACATCTGCACGTTGTCGGGATGTCCCCAGAAGAGATGGCCGTGAACGTAGTTGTTGCTGACCGTCACGTCGTCCGACCCCCAGGTGACCAGAAGCCCGTCGATTTCGTTCGAGGCGATTTCGTTCCTGTCGACCGTCGCCGACACGGACTCCATGAGGGCCACGCCGTATTCGTTCCCGTAGACGAGGTTGCTTCTCACGACGAAGTTCGTCCCGCTGCGCACCCGGAGTCCGTAGCGGATGTTGTCGTGCACCGTGCACCAGGAGATCTCCACGTCGTCGATCCCCTCGAGATAGATCCCCTCGTTCGTCCCTCCGACGATCTCCAGGCCGCGGAGCCGGAAATGTTGAAGGTTCCATCCGCTCACGACCCGCGCCACCGTCCCGGCGCCCTGCGTCTGCTCCAGTTCGGCGGAATGCACCGGGGCGAAATAGACGCGGTAGACGCCCGATCCCGCAACCGCCGCCCATTCCCCCGTCCGATCGAGCAACGCCGGGTGGTTCCGGACCTGGTACTTGTCCCCCGCCCGGATGTGCATCGCCGGGTCCGGGGTGAAGACGAGGCGTCCCGCCGCAGGATCGAAGGAGACGATCGGACAGAGAAAGAAGCTGTTCTCGGTCTCCGTCCAGATATAAACGGAACCGCCGGCCAGATCCGGCGCCAGTCCCGCGAGGTTTGCGGGATCGACGATCGCCTGGTTGCCGTCGCCCGCGTCGGTTTCCACGGCCGCCGCCTTCCACCATCCCTCGTCCGGCTCCCTCGAGACCGGCCTGCGCTGCAGTCCGACGTAGAGCCTCTTCGGCTCCCAGTCGGTCAGCGCCGTCCAGACCGTGCCCGTACCCGCGCGCCAGCCGTCGATCGGACGCAGGCCGCTGACGATCACCCGTTCCCCCTCGGCCGAACGCAACGTGATCGGCCGACCCGGTTGTCCCCAGGGCAGCGAAAGCGTCTCCCGGTAGACGCCCTGCTTCACGGTCACCGTGTCGCCGGCCCCCGCAGCGCTCAGTCCCCGGCCGATCGTCGGAAAGGGTTTCTCCGGAGATCCGTCCGGGTCCGGCACATCCGCCGAGCCGTCCACCCAGACGACCTCCCCCTGCGCCGACGCCGTCGGCCCGAACAACACGGATCCGAGCAGAAGGACCGCGGCGGAGAGGAAACCCCGCCGCCGCGCTCCCCGATATCGTTGCCGGTTCGAAATCGCGATCACGGACGACTCCTCGAAGACCGTGCGGAAGACCCCGGGCATCTTCCGTCATCGACCGGCCGGCGGTCACGGTTCTTTCTCGTTGTTCCCGTCGACCTCGCTGAATATCTTTGGGAAGAACACGCGAGTCAAACGATTGATTCCGCAAAATGCGGCCGCCGGCGACGTCGTGCGACGGCGGATCGGCGCGGGACGCCCGCCGCGGGGGGGAACCGGATGGCGAAGGACCGATATCGGGTCGTCGATGAAGCGCTGGGGCGCATGAACCTCGAAGAGAAGGTCGGGCAACTCTTCACGCAGGCGTTCTACGGCTCGGTCATCACGCCCGACGTCGTCGCCATGATCCGGCGGCTGCATTGCGGCGGCCTGCGCGTGACCTCCTTCTACCGCCAGTTTCTCCACTACGCCCGGCCGGGACAGGAACGGAAATCTTTCGACCGCACCTCCCCCGCTTCGGTAACGCCCCACGAGTTCAACGACGTCAAGGACACCTACTGCAAACCTCCCTACCTGACGATCCCCCAGTACGCACGGCTGCTGAACCGCCTCAAGGAGATCGCCGCCGACCGTCCGTACCACGTGCCCCTCCATCTGGCCCTGGATCAGGAAGGCGACATGAGCTTCGATTTCGTCCGGGGCGGGGTCCGTTTCTTTCCCGCCCAGTGGGGCATCGCCCGGGCCGCGGATCCCCGCCACGTCTACGAGGTCTGCCGAACCACGGCCCGCCAGCTGGCGGCCGTCGGGTTCAACACCGTTCATTCCCCGGTTCTGGACGTGGTGCGCGATCCTGTCACGAGCTACATCGGGACCCGGGCCTTCGGCTCCGACGTACGCACCGTTTCCGAAATGGGCGTCGCCGCCGTCCGCGGCTACCTGGACGGGGGCGTGATGCCCTGCGGAAAACACTTCCCGGGCCGCGGATCGACCCACGTCGACGATCATCACGACGTCGGCGCCATCGAACTCGACCGGGACGAACTCCGCAGGATCGATCTGGCGCCCTACCGGGAGGCGATCGCCGCCGGTCTGCCGATGATCATGGTCGCCCATTCCATCTACCCGGCGTACGACCCGGTCGATCTGGCCAGTTGCTCCGAACCGATCCTCCGCGGACTGGCTCGGGGCGAACTCGGGTTTCGCGGGATCATCACCACCGATTCCATCATCATGGGCGCCGTCGCCCGCAAGTACGGAATCCCCCGGGCCTGCGTCCTGGCCATCCGCGCCGGCGCCAACCTGGTTCTGATGAAGGAAACGGGCCCGATCCGGGACGAATCCTACCGCCGGGTCCTGGAAGCGGTGCGATCCGGCGAGATCTCCGAAGACCACGTCGACCGGCTCGTGGAAACCACCCTGAGAACGAAGGTCGACCAGGGGTTGTACGGCGAGGGCTACCTCGTCGATCCCGACGCCGCCGAACAGGTGATCCGTTCCCCGGAAAGCGGAACGATCGAAGCCCGCGCGGCGCGCAAGGCCGTATCGATCCTCCGCAACGAAGCCGGTCTCCTGCCCCTGTCCGGGGACGAACGCGTCCTGCTCGTCGAGCAGATCGCCCCGCCCCATCTTCGCGCCAACGACGCCTGGGCCCATCCCGGGATCTTCTGGGAACAGTTCCTCGAGTTCACCGACCGCGTCGGGCTCCTCGAGATCCTCGTGGATCCCGCCGACGAAGACCGGCTCAAGGCGCGCGAACTCGTTCGTCATTTCGACGTGGTCGTCATGACGCATTACACGGCGCGCGACGTCCGCGGCGCCGCCGATCTCATCGGGGAGATCCTGGCGACCGGGAAACCGGTGGTCGTCGTCGCCAATTCCCCCCTCCCGAAAGACACTCCGCAGGAGTGGCCGACGGTGCTCGTGACCCACGGCGTCATGCCGCCCCTGCTGCGTGTGGCGGCCCGGCGGATCTACGGGATCGACTCGCCCGGCGAACGGCCTTCGAGCCGCAGCTCCGAGCAGGACCGCGCGTCGTCGTGATAGGCGAAGAGCGGATCGTTCGGGAAAAGAAGTTCCTGCTTGCGCGCCCATGAGGCGTGGAAAACGCCGTCGGCGCCGTCGTCGTCGGCGATCCGCAGCAGCCAGCCGATCCGGTCGCCGTTCCGCAAGGGAAGCCGCGCCAGCGGGCAGACGACCGTCACGCGGTATCCGTCCGGCAACGGCGTCGACGTCCCGCGGATCCCCAGGGGGCCCTCGATTCCCACGGGTTCCCCTTCGGCCGGCGCCGGGAAGAAGATCATGTACTCGGATTCGAGCCGTTGGGGCGCCCATTCGCGGTACCTCTCCGGGGAGAAGGAAATGGTCACCCCGTCCTTCGCATCGACGACCTGGTCCCGCACCCGGATCCCGATGTAGAGGTTTTCCCCGTCCCATCCGGCCCGGATGCGCGCGCTCAGATCGTCCTTGCCTTCCCAGGGCGTCGGAAGGTAGAGGCCGGCGACCATGTGCCGGTCGTCCGTCCGCCAGTCGGCCGCATCCGGGTCCCATGCATCCAGATCCTCCCCGGCGGCCGGCGCCCGACCGATCCGGGGAACGCCGAGCGTCTCGGGACGGAGGATCCGCAGGCGCAGCTCCAACTCCTTCGGCAGGGCGAACCCGAGCGCCTCGTCGGCCTCCCGGTAGGCCCGCCGGTCGAACAACGCCTGCGCGCGCGCGAGATGGCGGGCATAGGTTTCGCGAACCGCCGTTGGATCCAGAGCGCGAAGCCCTTCGGCGGTCGCGCGGAACCGGTCCAGACGGCCCTTCAACCAGTCGACGTATTCCGCGGAGGCCTCTCCGATCGCCTCGGGCTCGTCCCGTCGGTCGGAGATCTCCGTGCGCATCGAGAAGGGGGAAAGCCGGATCGCCCGGCCGATGCACCGGATTTCCTGGGTAAAGGGCGTCGGGTTCAGAAGGCAGACGTACCGCCGGTCCCTCCGGAACACGCTCCGTACGAAGACCGGCGTCGACCCCTTCGTCCGGACCGCTTCGAGTTCCGCGGACGGCAGGGCACGGTACGCCTGCGCGAATGCCCGGAACGATCCTTCCATGCCGCCGGCCTTCCGGTTCCACGCGCCGGAGAGAAGGATCGACCGGTCGCGATGACTCATCGCCAGGATCCAGCCGTGCAGCCCCAGCGGCGGGGCCGGATTGAAATCGGGCGCCACCCAGAGTTTCCGGTACCACCAGTTCTCGGGCGTCAGACCGATGTACCCCTCGTAGAAGGTGTTCCAGACCATCGCCGCGCGGCCGTTCACGAGATCCGCCTTCGCCCGGGAGGCCTCCAGGTCGTGGTACAGAAACGCGCGGGGGTTCTGCTGATGAAGATCGAAGATCCGGCCGTCGTCGACCTGGTAGGCGAGGATCGTGCCGATCCCGGTTCGCCGGATCGCCGCGGGATCGCGTCCCCAGGAGCACCAGAGCCGATCGGCCTCCGCCCCCAGGAATTCGTCCCAGGGGAGCGATCCATCCTCCCACCGCCGCAACACGGCGCCGGCGTCGGGGAAATACTCGTCGTGGATATGCCGGCCGCCGAGGAAGTGAAATACCGGCAGGTCCGGCGCGATCGACCGCAGGAATTCGCGGAAGGTCTTCAGGTCGCCGAAGCTGCGGCGCATCTGGTCGAGGGCCGCCTCGCCGTAGGGCGCCGAGAGATCCTGCGTGTCGAAGGCGATCCCGTAGAGCGTCGGCGAGGAACCGTAGCGTTCGACGAACCGGCGAAAGCCCTCTTCGAACAGGGCGCGGCGCTCTTCGGGGTCCCCTTCCCCCTCTCCGCGTCCGTCCAGGCGGAAATCGAAGCCGGTGTTGAAGACCGGCAGGAACTTCATGCCCCGCCGTTCGCACACGCGGAGGACGCGGTCGAGTTCCTCCGATTGATCGCCGCCGTCCCAGGCGGGGATCCGGCACCGGAACCCCCAGTCGTTGTTGGCGACCACCGGCCAGCTCAACAGGTTTTCGCCCCGGTAGAGGTGGTAGTCGATCAGGTGTTCCAGGGCGGTTTCCGGATTCGACAACCCGTAGATCCCGCGCAACGGAACCAGCGACCAGTTGTAGAGACAGCCGAGAATCCTCGGATTCTCCGGATCCGGATCCTCGACCTTCAACGGCGGCAGGCCGCCGTCGATCGCGAAAACCCACAATCGCCGGGCGGCCGCCGGCACGCCGCGGGGAGACCAGTTCATCACCAGCGCCGCGGGATATCGGTCCGCGGGCCAGAAAAACGATGTGTGGTACTGCATCCGGCCGCTCGGCGGATAGGGATCTCCGCAGTTCACCCCGGTCTCCAGCGACCAGTCGACGTTGTAACGGCCCGTCAGACGGGACTCGTGCGTCAGGAAGGCGATCTGCCGGTCCGCGTCGTCCGGATACTCGAAGACCAGCAGATGGGGCCGGTCGATCGCATCGGCCCGCCATCGCACCGAGAACATCGCGTGCCGATGCCGGGCGGTTTCGCGGTACCGGCCCGCCGGCCCGTCGACGACGCGGGACGTTCCGCGGTCGAAGAAATCGTGGAACTCGTCCGGATCCGTGAAATCGACGTAGTCGACAAGCCTCAGCTTCAGGTCCAGGCCGAGATCGACCGGCAACGGCGGCGCTCCGGCGACCGCCGCCGCAACCCGCGCCTCATCGAATCCGACCGGCCGTTCCATCGCCTCCGCCCCGGGAATCAGCGGCCGACAGAGGAAGATCGCGAGCAGGGACAACCGGATCCCCCGTCCGCGCCGGTTCCCTTCCGGAGCGAACCGGCTTCCATCCGGTCGCCGCCGAAACGGCCTCGACCAGCGTGGCCGCCATGCGTTCGTGGGCCGCGATGTTCGGATGCCAGTCCGCACCATACTCCCCCTTTTTCAGCGTCTCGAACTCCAGGAACTCCACGTGTTCGACACCGGCCTCCCGACACTCCGCAACGGCGCGCCGGATCCAACGCCGCGCCGTCGACAGCCGCCCTTCCCCCGGGGGCCACGCATCCGTCAGCATCGGCCCCAGGCAACAGAAGATCCGCACCCCCGGATACAATCCCGCGATGCGCCGTACGAACGGGACGTAAGCGCCGACGAATCGATCCTCCTCCAGGCCGCCGCCGCTGAAATCGTTCGTTCCCAGGTTGATCACCACCACATGCGGAACCCACTTGCCGAAATCCCATCGGCTTTCCGGATCCCGGGGCAGCACCCGGTCGTAGATCGTCGGCAACGGCCGCAGGACCTCTCCGAAACCGTTCTGGCAGATCCCTTCCCCGGACCAGGCGATGACGTGACATTCCGCCCCGAGGATCCGGGCCGCGATCTGCCCGTAGGACATGTAGTTGTTTTCCGTCGACGGACGGTAATGCTCCTCCGGTCCCGGCGCCTCGTTGCCGTATCCGCAGGTGATCGAGTCGCCGATCAGCTCGATCCGCCGCGGCGCGGGAGGCGGCGGAACCAGGATCCGCCCCCCGGGCAGGTCGAACCCCACGAACTCCACGGCTCCGACGCCCGCCTCGGTCCGTTTCAGGAGCAGGAGCGTGTGCTCGCCTTCGGGCAGATCGTCGGCAAGAACGTACCGGGTCTTGCCCCTCTGGAGAAAAAGCGCCCACGGGTCCCCGTCATCCACCACCACCGCGAACGCGTTGCCTTCGACCCCCGTCGCCCGGTCCCGCAACAGGACCTCGATCCGGGGACCTTCGAACCGGACCCGCAACGCGCTTCCCGACCATGCGGCCAGAAGTGTTCCCGGCTCTTCGCCCGGTTGGAACCGGCCGCATTTCCCGACCCGCTCGGACGCCGCGGGGATCTGCGGTGAAATCGATTCCGCGCCGGGGGACGCCGAAACAACCACGAGCGCGGCCGCCGCGACCGCGCCGAAGCCTCTCCATGGGTTTCGATCCGGGACTCCGGTGCAACGATCCGAGTTCATTTCTCTCCGGAACGATGAGGCCCCGATCCCCGGAGATCAACCGCTTCCGCCCCGACCCGCCGGGAGGCGTCGGGATTTCGAAAACATCAGGTACGAGCCCGACATTCCGGAAGCCGGCCGGGTCAACACGACTTCCCCGCCGTCCGGAACCGCCTGCACCAGGGCGAACACCGCCCCATCGTGTTCGATCCGTTCCGCCGGGATCGAAACGCCCCCCTGTTCCGCCTCCACGCCGGACCAGGCGTCGTCGAGACGCACCTTGACGGTCAGCGGATAGTCGAAGGGATCGTCCGGCAGGGTGTCCGAGACGGTGAACCGGATCCGGTCGGCCCCGGCTTCCGTCGTCGCCACCGAGGAGGTTTCCCGTTCCTGGCCGTACATGGCCACCTCGCGGAACGTGCCGACCCAGACGTCCGATTCGACCGACTGCAGGTAGTCGAGGATGTCGACGATGTAGGATCTCAGGCTCGGGTCTCCCACGCCGTGGAAATGGCAGACGTACCAGGCCCGGAACTTCTGCGAGTTCGCCGGGTTCAGGATCCCCGCGAACGAGGCCCAGTGCGATTCCGCCTCGAAGAAGTTGGCGGCTCCGCTGATGCTGCTCGTCACCATGTAATCGATCGCCGAGGCCTTGTTCAGCACGCCGACGACGCCGCGGCCCGCCAGGTAGTATTCCGCGGCGACCGTCCGGTCGTTCGGGGGTTGATACCCGTTCGGATACGCAAGGACCTTGCAGGCCGTGTTCGTCAGGTTCGCATCGAGCGTCGCCTGCGACTGCGCGTACTCCTCCTCGATCGTCAGGCCGCACTGCAGATGGCACATCGAATGCGACTGGACGTCGTGACCGCGGTTCACGATCTCCTGCCAGCCGGACCAGTCGCCGTAGGTCGACGACGTGCCGATGCGCCCGACGATGACGAACCACGTCCAGCGCCAGCCGTAGGTGTCTCCCTGGGTCAACCAGAACGGATGGTCTTCGGCATGGTTGTCGTCGATCGTGATTGAAACCGGCGCCAGCTTGTCGTCCTTCCAGAAACAGACGATGCTGCCCCCGTACGCCCTCGGCCAGAGCCGGTCCGGAACCGACCCGGTCGGCACGGGATCCCCGGCGCCCGTCCCGGCGCGGGCGGGAACCGGCCCGGCGATCAGCGCGCCCAGCCCCAGTGCGGCGAAGAATCCGGCGACAAACGATCCGGCACGGGGTGAAGACCTCTTCATCCGATGTGAACTCCCTGCGGTTTCTTCCCTTCGGCGCCGCCCGCGAGGCCGACGACTTCCCCGCACGATAAGGCCGGCGTGCGGAGGGGTCAATCCGCGGATTCCGCGTTATCGGCCATATCAATCGTTCGATCCGGGAAATTCCGCGCTCCATCTTCCGGGACCGCACGGTGTAGACTCCTGCGTGCGGCCGTCTTGCCGGGTCCGGGAGAGGGTCCGGCGCGGGAGGGAAAGACCATGATACGCAAGGCCTTCGTCATGTCCGTCCACCCGGGAATGGAAGAGGAATACGAACGGCGGCACAACCCGATCTGGCCGGATCTCGAACGGGTCCTCCGGGAACACGGGGTCCGCAGCTATTCCATCTTCCTGCACCCCGAAACCCGGCAGTTGTTCGCCTACGCCGAGATCGAGAGCGAGGAACGCTGGAACGCGATCGCCGGAACGGAGGTCTGCCGGCGCTGGTGGGAATCGATGAAGGAACTCATGCCCTCGAACCCGGATGCGAGTCCCGTGTCGATCGATCTCCGCGAGGTCTTTCACATGGAGGGGAAAGCGTGACCCCGTTCGGGAGGAGTCTTTCGATGAACATCGTGCTCGTGATCTTCGATTCGCTGCGGAAGGACTGCGTCGGCGCCTACGGAACCCCTCCCTGGGGTCCCGTGCGTACGCCCCATCTCGACGCCTTCGCCGCGGAATCCGTTCGATTCACCCGGGCCTGGCCCGAATCGCTGCCCACGCTGCCCGCGCGCCGCGCCGTCTACACCGGGCGCCGGGTCTACCCCTTCCACGACGCCGATTTCCGTCTGAAAGGCGATTTCGTCGGGGCCCCGGGCTGGGGACCGATCCCGGAATCCCAACCGACGCTTGCGGAGATCCTCCGCGAACACGGGTACCGCACCGGCCTGGTCTCCGACGTCTACCACATGTTCAAGCCCTCGAAGAATTTCTGGCGGGGGTTCGATCAGTGGACCTTTCTCCGGGGACAGGAAACCGATCCCTACCGGTCCGGCCCCCGTCTGTCCCGCGAGGAACTCGCCCGCTGGATCCCCCCGGGACCGGCGGGGGAACGCCTCCTGGATTTCGTCCAGCAGAGCCTCATGAACATGCACGACCGGACCCGCGAGGAGGATTACTTCGCCCCGAAGGTCCTCCGGGAAGCCGCCGCCTGGCTGGAACAGAACCGCGACGCGGACCGGTTCTTTCTCACCGTCGAATCCTTCGATCCGCACGAACCCTGGCTGATCCCCGATTACTACCGCCGTCTCTATCTCGAAAAGGACGGGCCGGAACAGGTCTGCTCGATCTACGGCGAGGTGCCCGACATCGATCCCTACCTGCTCGACCGGATCCGCGCGAACTACTCCGGCGCCGTCACCCTCTGCGACCGCTGGTTCGGTCATTTCATGGAAACCCTTCGCGTCCTCGGCCGCCTCGACGACACGATGGTGATCGTCACCTCCGACCACGGCCATTCCCTCGGCGACCGCGGGTACATCGGCAAGCGCGGTTATCCCTCGGCCCCCGAGGTCTACGAGATCCCGCTGATGCTCCGTCTGCCCGGCGGCGAGGCCGCCGGGACGACGAGCGACGCCCTCGTGCAGCACACCGACATCAGCGCCGCCGTCCTCGAGGCCGCCGGCGTCGAGCCCCCGGAACCCATCGACGGCCGCGGGTTCCTCGCCGGCTTCGACGCCGGACGGGATCACGTCACGGTCGCATGGGGTTCGGCCGTCACCGTGATCGACGACCGCTGGTGGCTCAACGCCAAGGTGAACCGCACCGGGATCTTTCTCTACGACCTGAGGGAGGCCGGCGGATTCGGCCGCAACGTGGCCGACGATCATCCGGAGGTGGTCGACCGCCTCTTCGCCGCCGCGGTCGAAGACGCCGGGGGCCCCTTCCCGGACTGGATCCTCGACATGGCCCGCAACCAGGCCGACGCACCGGGATGCAGCAACCTGGCCCCCCGGCAATTGCCGCCCGACAAGCCGAAGTGACCCGCCTTCCCCGCGCTCCGTAACATCGTTCGTCCGCCCCGGCCCCGGCGGCTTCTCACCCGCCGGCCGTTTCCCGGCGGATCACGGCGCCGCGGCTTCCGAATGCGCGCTCCTTCGGCCACGCGGCGTTGCGCAACGGGGTCTTCCGAATTCCTCCGCAATTTTCTTCAGCTTTCGGATCCATGCCGGATCCGTCCGCGGACCGTACTCGAGCACGAAGTAGATCTGTTTTCCATTTTTCGGCATCTCGTACGCCTGGTGAAAGGCGTCCCAGTAGGGTCCCCGCACCGTCTGCGGAACATGCGCCTGGTTGACTGTCGCAAGGGGCTGGATCCGGATGCGAAGGAGGAACCCCTTGTCGCCCGGGCCCTCGCGTCTCACCGTCTCCTTCGAAACGCGTCCGTCCTTGGTCCTCGGGTGAACGATGTACTCCCGGGTCCCGTACCGGACCAGAAGCGCGCCCCCGCCCTCGTCCGCCCGCATCTCGAAGGTCGGCCGGGGACTGAGTTCCGCAAACTCCTTCTCGATCCTGCATCGAAACTTCGTCAGGACCGGATCGGGACCGGCCTTCCCTTCCCCGCAGGATTCCCTCGCGCAGAGCAGCGCAACCGCGCCAACCCACGCCGTCCATACGTACGCCTTCATTCTCCCTTCCCTCCGACAACACCCCGGATCCCCCGGGACAGCACCCCACCGTCGGCGAAGCCCTTCCCACAGCCCGGATTTTCTTCCTACTCAACGTAAATGAGAATCGGCGCAAGCATCGTCAACGCCCAGAAGGCCATGAGCGTCATCCCCAGGACCGCCGCTGCCGCCGCGGGCCGAGACCGGTATCGCAGCCATACCACGATCGAAAGGCAGTTCCCCGCGAACAGCAAGGGCGGCGGCATGGGGATCCCGTGCCGTATCCACCAAGTGCCCTGAAAATCCAGAAAACGGACGAACAGCCTCCCGGATTTCTGCGGATCCCCGACGGGATGAAGCATCGCAAGCAGTCCGAACGCGATCAGCGGCGCGATCTCCAGAACCAGCGCAAGTCCGACCCACCTCTTCATTCCACTCCCCGCCTTCGAAAACGGCCCTCGGCGCCGGAAACCTTCTTCACCTTTACCATGATATCCGCCCTCTTGACCGGCACGTAAGCCCTCAGCCTTCCGTAGAAGGCCTTTCCCCGTTCTTCCTTCGAGGCATTGCCGCAACTTCTCCAGCGAGGACCCGAGCGCATGCCGATGCTGGACTCCCTGATCGCCTATGAGGCCTCCCTCCCCTATCCAAACATAGGGATGCCGCCGAGCTACCAAGCCCGAGCCTATTCCCTGATCGCCTCCTGCACCACTATGACCCTACGGTTTCTTGAATGCTTTCTCGCATGGGTTCGGTCGCATCCCGGTCTCCCTACCGTTCCTCTGCAGTCTTCCTCCCCGTTGGAAGCGTCCGTAGGATAAGGTGCGGAGCGGATCCAGCAGAAGGGAGGACGAGACATGGGCAGGAGCCGGTTTCCCGAAGGGTTCCTCTGGGGGACCGCGACGTCGGCCTACCAGATCGAGGGCGACCCCCTCGCCGACGGCGCCGGGGAGAGCATCTGGCACCGGTTCTGCCGGGAACCGGGACGGATCGTCGACGGCTCCAACGGCGACGTCGCGTGCCGGCACTACCGTCTCTGGAAAGACGACATTGACCTGATGCGCGACCTGGGCGTGCAGGCCTACCGTTTCTCGATCGCCTGGCCCAGGATCTTCCCGACGGGCCGGGGCCGGATCAACCGTCCGGGCCTCGATTTCTACGAACGGCTGGTCGACGGCCTCCTGGAGGCCGGCATCGAACCCGCGGCGACCCTCTACCACTGGGACCTGCCCTGGGCGCTGCGCGAACTCGGAGGCTGGCCCGCGCGCGATACCGCGCGATTCTTCGCCGATTACGCAGCGGCCGTGCTGGAACGGCTCGGCGACCGCGTCCGGTTCTGGATGACCCTGAACGAACCCGCCATCAGCGCCGTTCTGGGGTACCTGACCGGCGACCATGCCCCGGGCTGGAAGGATCCGGGAGCGGCGGTCCGGGCGGCGCATCACCTGATGCTGGGTCACGGCCTGGCGGTTGCCGCCATGCGGGACGCCGCCCCATCCCCCATCCGGATCGGCATTGCCGTGAGCGTCTCCCCCGCCTATCCGGCGACCGGCGCCGCCGAGGACCGCGACGCGGCGGACCGCTGGGACGAGGCCCACACGTACTGGTATCTCGATCCCGTCTACAGGAGCACCTATCCCGCCGAAATCCTCGAGCGCCTCGGCCCCCTGGCGCCGCCCATCCGCGACGGCGATCTGGAGACGATGGGCGCGCCAATCGATTTCCTCGGGATCAACTACTACAGCCGGACCCTCGTGCGGCACGCCCCCGGCGAAGGGCCGATCGAGGTCGCCCCGCAACCGGCGCTGGAACCGAGAACGGACATGGGCTGGGAGATCTTCCCGGAGGGATTGTATCGGACGCTGACGATGATCCGGGACCGCTACGATCCCGGCGAGATCTACATCACCGAGAACGGCGCGGCGTTCCGGGACGCCGTCAGGCCGAACCGGGACGGCGAACCCGAAGTGGACGATCCCGATCGCATCGCTTTCGTCCGCGATCACCTTCTACAAGTTCGCAGGGCGATCGACGACGGCGTACCGGTCCGCGGTTATTTCCTCTGGTCGCTCATGGACAACTTCGAATGGGCCTTCGGCTACACGAAACGATTCGGCATCGTCTACGTCGATTTCGAAACGCAGCGACGCATCCTCAAGCGCAGCGGCCGATGGTATGCGGAGGTCATCCGGACGAACGGCATCCCGTGACGGGGGGAAAACCGTTCCGGCGTGGCCGCCCTGGGTTTGTAACCGCATCCGGCGGGTGGGAGGAAGAAGAACAGGGCGTCCCGTGACCAGCGAGTCGTTGTCCGCGGGGGGGAGCGGGTCAGGTCCCTTCTACGAAGCTCGCCTTCGTCTCGCTTCCGTAAAGGGACCAGACCCGGCGCTGTCGCGGACGCAGGACGACCCGCGAGGGGAAACCCTGTGGCGTCGGAACGCCCCCGTTCCGTGATGCGTTTCTGCGCGACGAGGGCGTCGCGGCTCCAGCAAGTCGTCCTTCGCGGGAATCGGCCGACCCTACTTCGTCCCGCAGGCGCGGTACTTCGAAGGGCAAGGCGGGATCGGCCCCCTACTTTGTTCATGACCCCGGCTCCACAGGTCGTCCTTACGAACGTGCGCTTCGCTCCGGTTCCGCACGGGGAACCGGCCGCCTCCGGTCATGGGGCGGGGTTTGGACGGATGCCGTATACGGCGCGGCCGTTCTCGTACATCAGTTTCCGGCCCAGAACCTCCACGTCCGCCGTCCGCAGCCGACCGTCGGCCCATCGTTCCGCCAGAACCTTCGCCACGACGTGCCGCCAGGCGAGCTGGGCGCCGACGCTGTCCTCCGGTACCCAGCAATCGCTGCCCCAGGTGATCGTGTTGATCGAGGGGGCGACGTCGATGTAGTCGTGCAGGGCGCGGATCGCCGCCGACGTGCAGATGGTCGGCGTCCATGTCAGGCTCGGAAGGGCGTTCGGATAGTTGTGAACCAGACCGGCGACCTCCTGGGTCCAAGGGAATCCCGAGTGGAACAGGACGAAACGCGTCCGGGGATGCGCCTCCAGGACCGGGACCAGCCGCATCGGGGACGATCCGGCGATCTGCGCCAGGCCCGTGTGCACCTGGAACGGGATGTCGAGTTCCGCGGCCAGTTCGCAGGCGCGGTGGAAGATGTAATCGCCGAATCCGATCCACCGGTCGTACCCGATGCGACCGGGGGGAGTGCCGAAGGCTTCTTCGGCGATTTCGCGGGTGTCGGGCGAGAAGGTGATCGGGCGGTTGTACGCCTCCGCGCACTTGAGGCAGGCGACCTTCCCTTCCCCGTGCCGACGGCGGATGATCGCACGCATGTGTTCGACGTAGTCGTCCAGCGTCCCGCCGTCGAATCCGTACCGTTCCCAGGGAACGAAATCGTCGGGGCCGACCGCGTCCCGGTGGTAACCGTACATGAACTTGTCGATCCGGAACGCGGGGGTCAAGATCTCCGGGTGTCCCTCGTCGTCCCCCGGATTCCAGTACGAATCCTGGATCAACCGTTCGTACCCGTGATCGAGCAGCACGCGCCAGTGGAAATCCGGGTCTTCCGCGTACCTCCGCCGGATCTTCGCCGAGATTTCCTCCCAGTTGTCGACGGTGATCGGTTCATCGATTCCGTGGATGCGTTGCAATCCCCGTTCGAACCAGGCGAAATAGGAGTTGAATCGGGTGTTTTCGAGTACGTCGATTCGCGACCGGCGACGGCCGTCCGGGATCCACTGGGTCCAGGCGACGTACGAGGCGCCCAGCAGGCGGTCGAGGGTCATTTCCTCGGCGAAAAAGGCGTCGGTCTGATGATGCTCGTGATCCGAGAAGACCGGCATCTTCGCCAGCAGATCGAGCGCCTCCTGAAATCCGTCGTCGACACGGTTCATCGTTCCACCCCCTCCTCCTGCGTGGCGGATCCCGTTCGCACGTGGGGATGATCGTCGATGTGATCACGGCAATAGCACTGAACGGGATCGCAGTCGGTGCAGTAGCGGAAATCCATGTCGGGATCCATCCGATCCGTGACCCCGCAGATCCGGCAGACGTGCCGCGGCCTGTTTTCGCGCGCGATCCTGGCCGCCTCGACCGTCGCCCGGCGCCGGGTCGAGCGGATCCGCAGCAGCAGATCGCCGCCGAAGAAGAGGAAGAAGTTCGCGGTGGCCGCGAGAATCTGCAGCCGGTCCGGCCAGGTCCCGAGGACGAACTGCCGCGCATAGAGAATCCAGGTGAAGAGGGCGAGCCATCGAACCTTCACCGGCAGGATGAAGAAGAGATAGATCTCGAAATCGGGGAAAAGATAGGCGAACGCCAGAAAGATCATCCCGCCGAGGTACGCCACCGAAGAGGCGTCGTCCATCGTGACGAACGACACGGCGACGGTCGCCAGGTACCCGGTTCCCAGGAAGAGATTGTAGCGGAATTCTCCCCATTCGCCTTCCAGGGCGGTTCCCATCAGGTAGAAGATGTACAGGCCGAAGAGGATGAAAATCGGGTGAAGCGAGGGGGGGATGAAGACGAACGAAAAAAGGCGCCAGATCTCGCCCTGGAGGACGAGACGGGGAACGAGCAGCATGCTCCCGATCGAGATGGCGCCGATCGAATGCAGAACGAAGGCGATCGCCTGTCCCGCCACCAGGACCAGCGTCAGGTTCGGGACGGCCAGCCATCCCATTCTCCGCTCGAGTCGATCGATCCATTTCACGGTTCGGAAATCTCCGCTCTCTTCCGTCGAGCTTTTCCCCGCTCTCCAACTCCGCACCGTCGCAGGGAACGCTCGACGGAAACGCCGAGGCTACCCGAGCGATCCCGCGATCGCCAGCCCGATCCCCGGCCGCAATTGCTGCTCGACCTTTCCCATGCTCCTGTGGCTGACTCTCACCATGAAACGATTCGATCTTCCCGCGTGGAACGGCCGGCTCGCCCGGATCGTCATGGTCCTGTCCGCCGCCGCTTCCGTTCTCGGAGCCGAAGACCTGCCCGCCCCCCGGGCCCTCCTGCTCGACGATCCCGCCCAGGCCGTGTCCGCCCGCCGAATCGAGATCCTGCAAAAGGCCGTCCGCGAAGGCGGGTACGCCCTCGACCGGATCGATTACGATGATCTGTGCCGGGCGGCCGTTCTCCATCCCGACCGGGCGGATCTGCTCGTTCTGCCCGACGCCTCCAGGCTTCCGGCCGAAGCCGCCGATCCGATCCTCGCGTACCTGGAAGAAGGAGGCGACGTGCTGGCGTTGAACACGCCGATGATGCGCAGGGAACTCCACCGGATCGACGGCGAGTGGACGGAGGACGTCGAGTTCTACCGGCGGCTCGCCGCCGTTCGTCCCCCGCACGTCTTTCTCGATTTCTCGACCGCGGATCTCCGTGGATGGCGCCGCGACACGCAGTACGAAAACACCCCCGGCAGCCAGCGGATCGTCGACGAAGGTCCCGTCGAAGGCGTCCGATCTCTCCACGTGGTCATTCCCGCCTTCCAGGGATGGGACACCTTCGGCACCCCCTCGATGGAATCCCCGTTCCCGGACGGGCACGAACGGACGGTTTTCGCGGCGAAGGGAGGTCCGGACACCGCTTCACTCTCCGTGGAATGGGTCGAAAAGGACGGTTCCCGGTGGATCGCGCTGGTTCCCCTTGCGGAGGAATGGCGGCGCTATTCCCTGCGTCCGGAAGACTTCCAATACTGGCAAAGCGTCGAGAGCCGGCGCGGGACCACCTTCCGCCCCTCCGATGCGTCCCAGATCCGCTTCGGTCTTTCGGCGAGCCACACGGGCCATCGCACGGGGCGCCACGAATACTGGGTCGCCCTGGTGGGGACAGCGCCGCCGGGACCGTCCGAGGTTCCCGGCCGGGCCGGGTTCCGCCCCGGCGTCCGTCTGGAGGCCCTCTCGCCCCCGTACAAGTTCTACCGCCCGCAAGGGGCGACGACCTTCGCGCCGCGCGCCCCGGCCTTCTTCCCGCTCGCCGACAACGCGGTCCCTGCGGCGTTTCAGTGTCTCCATCCCCGCCCGGGGGCGGGAGGGTTCGACAAGGGGCGTTCCTGGCGATGGCAACCGTTGATCGAGGCGCGGGAAAACGACGCCTGGCGGGGACAACCGGCGGTGCTTCTCGTGCACGGCCCCGGCGAACATCCCTTTGGGGTCTGGGCGTCCTTCGCCGTCGACGACGACGACTGGTACATCGCGCAAGCCGACGCACTGGCGTCCCTGGCGCGTGCCATGGCCTGCGGCGTCTTCCTCCTTGACGGCGGGGCAACCCCCTATACTTACTTCGAAGACCAACGCCTCCGCGTCGGGTTCCGCATTGTCAACACCTCCCGCACGCCCCGCCGCAAACTCCGGGCCGTCCTCGGGGTCCGTCCCCTCGGACCGCAGAAGAATCCGCCGGCCGCCGCGAAACGGTTCCGCTGGACCTTCGACCTTGGCGCCCGCGAAGAACGTGCGTTCGAAAAGAGCTGGACGCCGCCGAATCGATCCCCCGACGGGTTCTCGGTCGCGCTCGGGATCTTCGACGATTCCGACCCGGCCCGGGATCCCCGATGGGTGGACGGGACCCGTCACAAGATCCATCCGTGGGTCCCCGCCCCGGAGAAACACTTCGTTCGCGCCCGCGAGGGCCGCTTTTTTCTCGACGGCAAACCCTGGCGGGCCCACGGGGTCAATTACATGCCCTCCTCGGGCATCGCCTCGGAGGACTGGGAATACTTCGAACGGTGGCTGGGGCGGCGTTCCTACGATCCGGAGATCATCCAGAGGGATCTCGAGCATTGCCGAGCCTTCGGCTTCAACGCGATCAGCGTCTTCCTCTACCGGGATTCGATGGAGGATCAGAATCTCCTGGACCTCCTGCGCCGGGCCCGGAAACTCGGTCTAAAGGTCAACCTCTCCCTGCGCCCGGGCACGCCCCTGGATTTCCCGTGGGAATCCGTCCGGGAGATGATCGAGTATTACCGGCTGCCGGAGAACGACACGGTCTTCGCCTACGACCTGGCGTGGGAACCGATGTTCGGTTCGCAGGAGGCGAGGACGAAGTGGGACCGCGACTGGGAAGCGTGGATTCTCGACCGATACGGAAGCCTGGAAAACGCCGAATCCGACTGGGGTTGCGAAGTCCCCCGGGACGGCCGGGGACGCGTGACCAACCCGCCCGACGACGAGTTGAACCGCGACGGTCCCCACCGGGAACGAAGCGTCGCCTACCGGAGATTCCTGAACCATCTCCTTCACCGGAAATACTCGGAAGCGAGGAGGAAGATCCGTTCGATCGATCCGAATCACCTCGTTTCCTTCCGGATGACCGAGGCCGGCAATCCGACGTGGCCGGGATGCCCACCGGTTCCCTACGATTTCGCCGGACTCGCCGCCGCCGTGGACATCTTCGAACCCGAGGCCTACGGACGGATCGGCGACTGGAACACCGTGCGGCCCGGACGGTTCGTCCGCGAATACGCCCGGTGGGCCAATCCCGATTTGCCGATGTTCTGGGCCGAAGTGGGGGTCAGCGTCCTTTCCGCCGGGAAACAGACGCCCGGCGGCGATCAGCTGCGTTTTCAGGCCGACTATTTCCGCAACTTCTACCGCATGCTGAGGGAAAGCGGCGCCGACGGAATCTTCTTCTGGTGGTATCCGGGAGGGTTTCGATACGGGGAGAACAGCGATTTCGGCCTGATCAACCCCGACGGGACCTCCCGTCCCGCCGGAGCCGTGATCCGGGAGGAAGGCGCACGTTTCCTCAACGCCCCCTTCCCCGATCCCGGGGACACGTGGATCTCGTTCGACGGCTGCGGCTATCCCAACGGCGTCCCCGGGATTTACGAGGCGACGAGAGACGCCTTCTGGGACGCGGTGCATGCCGGCCGGCATCCGGGCCTCCGAACGCCGGGAAGCGGCACGACATCGGCCGACTGTCCCCTGGACCGCATCGGGAAACGGGCCGATCTCGGTCCGTACTGCTACCTCGACGGCGCGATCGATCGGGTGGAAATCCGTACCGATACCGGCTGGGTCCGCGTGCCGCCGAAGGCCGACCTCGAGATCCCGGGGAACGGACCCGTTGCCCTGCGCGTATTTCTCTCCAACACGGGAGAAGCGGCGTGGCTTCCGGGAGACCGGCCTCCCGGCGGGGTGCGACTCGTCGCACAGGCCGACGGCGCCGGCCGGGAATCCGCGCGCCGGATCCCGCTGGCGGAAGCGGTTCCCCCGCGATCTTCCGCGCGGATCGATTCGATCGAACTCCCGTATCCCGCCGGATCGCCCAGACGCTGGACCCTCTTCCTTTCCGTCGAGGACCGCGTTCCGGCGTTCGGCGGCCGCTTCGCCTTCACCCTGCGTCCGGCGCCGTAGGTCCCGGCCCGGTTTCCCATGCCGGCGCGGGCATGCTATGGTTACGCCGCCGTTCGGGAGGGAAACAAACGTGACGACGTACGCCGACATCCTGAGACCCGGGGAGCGTTCCCGGGCCCTGGTCTTCGACGGGTTGGTCATCCTCGCCGGGAGCCTGTTGCCGGCGCTTGCCGCAAGGATCGCCGTACCGCTCCCCTTCAGCCCGGTTCCCGTCACGGGACAGACCCTGGCCGTTCTGCTGCTCGGGGCGGTTCTCGGTTCGAGGCGGGGATCCCTGGCCGTCGTCGCCTATCTCGCCGAAGGGGCGATGGGCGGTCCGGTCTTCGCCGGGGGAACGGGCGGAGTCGCTCGGCTCCTCGGGCCGACGGGAGGATACCTCTTCGGATTCGTCCTTGCGGCGTACCTGGTCGGCGTCCTTGCCGAACGGGGCTGGGACCGATCGCCCCTGCGCACCGCCGCGGCGATGCTCCTCGGCACATGCGTCATCTATCTGGCGGGCCTGCCGTGGCTCGGTCTTTTCGTCGGTCCCCGAAACGCCCTTTCCATGGGGCTCTATCCGTTCCTCGTCGGCGACGCCCTCAAGATCGTCCTCGGAGTGCTGCTCCTTCCCTCCGGATGGGCGATCCTCCGGTCCCTCGGGTACGAGGAGACGGGCCGCTGACCGGCGAATCGCCGTCCCCCGGTCGTACCGCCGCGCAGCTCCGCAGAAGGTGAGCCCGGCCCCGCGCATCGCCCGGGCTAGCTTTCTCCCGCGAGAATCCGGCGCGCGCGATCGAGGTTCCGTTGTGCATCCCGGTAGCCCGGCCTGACGGCCAGGGCTTTCTCGAACCAGGGCACCGCGCCGGCGATGTTTCCGGTCTGCGCCAGGCAGACGCCCAGCGCATTGAGGATCTCCCAGTCGCGGGGATCCGCTTCGGCGGCGATTCGAAGGACCGGAATCGCCTCCTCGAACCTGCCGAGGGCGTAGAGCGCGGCACCGAGCCCGCGGCAGGTCTTCGGATCGTCCTCCCTCTCGAGGATCTCCAGTACGCGCCGGAATTCCAGGGCGGCCTCCCGGGCCCGTCCGTCCAGCAGGAGGGCTTCCCCCAGGAGGCGGCGCGCGACGGCGTTCCAGGGGTTGGCGTCCACCGCCCGGCGCAGAATCGGCACGAGATCCCCTTCGCGTCCCTCTTCCTCCGCGCGCGCGGCACGATCCAGGTATCCGGCGGCGACCAGGTCTCCGAGGTTCAGATCCCGCGTCACCCGCGCCTTCGCGAGATCCAGCGGCACGGACTCCACCCCCGGCAACATCCGGATCGGATCGACGAATTTCCGGATCCACGCCGCGTTCCGGATCTCCCCTTCCCCGGTGATCTCCCGGCGCGCCGTGTCGTATTCGAGAACCGCCCGATCGTCCCGGAACGGCGGAACGTCGCCGGCGAGCTTGCGAAGCGAATCCGGACCGACGAGAAAACAGGCGGCAAGGGTTTCCGGGCGGCTGAGCCAGTGCGACGGGCCGTTCCAGGGACTGAACCGCAGGTCCCGGCGGATCTCCTCGCTCCCGCCGTATGTCAGAAGCCGGGCGACCGACGGGATCGATTCCCCGTCTCGAAACCCGATCAGGAGGAGTTCCGACGTGTTGTACCAGAGGGTCGCGCAGGGAAACACCTCCAGGAACGATCGGACGATGCCCCGGAAATCGTCGACCGACAGAAACGTCAGCGGTACGAACTGCGCCAGGACGCCTCCGCGCCGCAAACGCGCCCTCGCCAGCCGGTAGAAATCGACCGTGTAGAAAGCGGCCGCCCCCGGGCGGAAGAGTTGCCCGAGTTCCAGCGAGATCACGTCGTACGTCTCGCCCGTGTGGGCCACGTAGTTGCGCCCGTCTTCCACCAGAAGACGGACCCGGTTCGAGCGCATCCAGGAACTGTCGAAACATCGCTCGAGCAGATCGAAGACCGCGGGTTCGATGTCGACGCAATCCAGCCGGCGCACCGTCGGGTGCATCAGGAAGCGGCTCGGCGTCTGCCCGGCGCCCACGCCGATCACCAGGACCCGTTCCGGGCCGCGATGAAGCAGGGCCGGCAGGTGGGCCGCAACGATCTGGTGACTCGGGCGATCCTCCCCCTGCCACCAGCCGTCGATCTCCATCACGAGTGCGCCGTCCCGGCGCACCACGGCGACGTTCGAGGACAATCCCTCGCGATAGGCCACGAGTTCCTCGCCGGGCCCCGCAAGAAAATCCCGGGGCACCCGGACCCCCGAGATCCGGGGCAGTCCCGCGAAGGCGGCGATCGCGATCCCGATCGTCCCGATTCGCACCCCCGGCGACACTCCCGACGACAGGCGCGTCCACGCCAGCAGTCCCCCCAGGACGGCGATACCCGTCGTAATCCAGACGCTCTTCTGAAGGCCCATCTCCGGCAGCAGGAAAAAGCCTGCCGCAAGGGATCCCAGGATTCCCCCCAGGGTGTTCACCGCCAGGATCCGTCCCGTCGCCGATCCCGCTTCCTCCGCGTGGTCCGACGAAAGACCCACAGCAACCGGCAGCGCCGCGCCGGACAGGACCGAAGCGGGAAAGAGAATCAGCAGATAGAGCCACGGCCCCCGCCCGACGCGGGCCCAGAAACCCGGCGGAAGCCCCTGCACCGCCAGGACGCTCAACCCCGTCCCCGCCACGAGGATTCCGAGAACGTATCCCGGCGCGCGCGCGCGATCCAGCATCCGCGCCGCGAGAAGACCGCCCGCAACGATCCCGCCCAGCACGACCGCCAGCGTGATCGTGTACGTGAAGGTGGTGTTGCGCAGCAACAGCGAGAGGAAGCGCGTCCACAGAACTTCATTCGCCAGGGCGACGAACCCGACCAGGAAGACGAGAATCGACAGGACGCCGCCGCCCGAACGGCTTCGACGGCGGATCGTCTGCGCGGGCGGCGGAGGAAGATCCCCCGCCCACCGGGCGGCCGCCGCGGCCGCCAGGAGCGCCGCAAGAAGATTCATCGACGCGGCCAGCGCCACGGAAGCGGTCGCCCCGATCCCCGGCAGCAGAATGAAGCCCGTCGCAAGACAACCTGCCGCCGCTCCGAGGGTGTTGACCGCGTAGAGGTCGCCGACCCCGCGGGTGATCCGGCGGTCGTTCCGGACGAAAAAACGCGCGGCCAGCGGAAGCGTCGCCCCCATGAGAACCGCCGGAGGGAGGAGAATCGCGGACACCAGCAGGATGCGCAGCAGCGTGCGCAGGACGGCAAAATCCGCCCATCGCCGGTAGACGATTCCGTAGACCGCGTCCGCCCCGGAAAACGCCGCCGTCGTCAGCAGGGCCGCGATCGCCAGAACGACCTCCACGACGGCGTAGGACCGCATCGGATTCGCCATGCGCAGGGACAACCGGCCGAACACCGCGCTCCCGATCGAAAGGCCCAGGAAGAACGCCGCAACGACGGTGCTCACGGCGAAGATGGTGGATCCGAAGACGAGCGCGCCGCGCCGGATCCAGCAGAGTTCGTAGACCAGCCCGGCGGCGCCCGAGAGGAAGAGCGCCGACATCGCCAGAGCGGATCCGATGCGGGGAACCGTCCCCGCCGCGTCGAGTTCCGTGGCATCGTTCATTGAGAGGATCCGCTTCGAATCGGGAATCACCGGCATCCGAAAGGGAACGCAACCTTTTATCGCGGACGATTCACGAAGGTCGAGAATCAAGCTCCCGCGGAAGACGCCGCCGACGTGGGGCCGCCCGCCGGCGCGCGCGACGCACCGCCCGCAGCTGGAGCGGGTGGTGCGAATCCGCCCGATTCCCGCACGCGGCGCCGGGCACTTTCCCCGTCTTTCACGGCCTGGGCGCTTGACCCTGCTGGTTGCAGCCCCATGCTCATAGAGGGGGCAGCCGTTCGAATACAACCGCACGGGAAGCCTTCACCATGAAACCGGGCAGAAGGAGACGATTTGATGACAGGCGATTCCTCCGCCGCCTCGGGAGAAGGAATCTCATCCGGCATCCGTGCGGATCGATTGCGTTGCGAATACCTCGAGAACCCCGTGGGGATCGACGTCGAAGCGCCGCGCCTCTCGTGGGTGGTCTCGGGATCCGGCCGCGGGGTGCGGCAGACCGCCTACCGGATCCTCGCGGCGTCGACTGCGGAAGGTCTCGACGCCGGCACGGGAGACCTCTGGGATTCCGGCAGGGTCGAGTCCTCCTCGGCGGCGCAGATCCCCTACGAAGGGGCGCCCGTCGGTTCCCGAACCCGCGTCTACTGGAAGGTGCGGATCTGGGACGGCGGCGGACGGCCTTCGCCCTGGAGCCAGACGGCCTTCTGGGAGACCGGGATCCTCCGTCCGGAAGAATGGATCGCCGAGTGGATCGCGCTGCCCCAGCCGGAGGAGAAGGATCCGCTCGATCTGCAGGAGTGCCGATGGATCTGGTATCCGGAAGAGGACAGCGCCGCGGAGGTCCCCGCCGGAACCCGGTACTTCCGCAGGACCTTCGACATCCCGCCCGACCGAACGATCGTACAGGCCCGGATCCTGATGGATGCGGACGACCGCTTCACCCTCTTCGCGAACGGCATCCAGGCCAGCAGCGACGACATCACCACGCAGCAGTGGCAGGTCCTGAACGAAATCAACCTGCGCCGGCATCTCCGGCCCGGTCGAAATTGTCTCGCGGTGCGCGCCGTCAATCGCGAACCCGGCCCCGCCGGCCTGGTCGGCCGCCTCCGGATCGATTTCGAGGAAGGACCGCCCCTGATTCTCGAGATCGACCGATCCTGGAAAACGTCGCGCGAGGCGCCCGAGGGATGGACGGCGACGGAGTTCGACGATTCCGACTGGGACGCTCCCTACGAATGCGCACCCTTCGGGGAAGGAATCTGGGGAGAGATCGACGACGATCGGATCCTCTATCAGCCCTGCCCCTTTCTGCGCCGCGAATTCCCGATCCGGGGGACGGTGCGCCGGGCCGTCGTCAGCGCCACGGCGCTGGGGCTCTATGAACTGCGCCTCAACGGCCGGCGTGTCGGCGATGCGGCGCTGACGCCGGGGTGGACGGATTATCATCAGCGGATCCAAGTGCAGTCCTGGGACGTGACGGAAGCCCTCCGTCCCGGGAACAACGTCCTGGGGGCCGTCCTCGGCGACGGCTGGTACGCGGGCAACGTCGCCCACGTCGGACGGTTCCAGTACGGCCGTTACCCGCTGCGTTTCCTGCTGCAACTTCACGTCGAATACGCGGACGGATCGTCCGAGGAGATCGTTTCCGACGGGCGTTGGCGCGGGGCGAGCGGCCCGATCCGATACTCCGATCTGCAGAAGGGCGAACTCTACGACGCCCGCCTGGAAGAAGACGGCTGGGATCGGCCGGGGTTCGACGACGCCGGCTGGCGTCCGGTCGAAACCCTTCCGCTGGATTCCGCCCCGGTTGCCGGACGACTCGTCGCGCAGAGGGCGCCCCTGGTCCGCGTCATGGAACGGATCCGCCCGGTCGACGTGCGCAAGGTGCGCGAGGGCGTCTTCATCTTCGATCTCGGCCAGAACATCGCGGGCCGTTGCCGGCTGCGCGTGCGCGGCGGGACCGCGGGAACCGAGATCACCCTGCGGCACGGAGAAATGCTCCAGCCCGACGGCGAACTCTACACGGAGAACCTGCGGGGCGTCGAAGCGATGGACCGGTACGTCGTGCGCGGCGACCGTCCCGAAGAGATCTACGAACCCCGGTTCACCGTTCACGGATTCCGCTATGTGGAGATGACCGGATACCCGGGAACGCCCGATCGCGAAACGATCGAAGGATGCGTTCTGTACTCGTCGATGCCCGTCGCCGGCGGATTCGAGACGTCCAGCGAACTCCTGAACCGTCTCCAGCACAACCTCAATTGGAGTCTGCGGGCGAATTTCATCAGCGTCCCCACCGACTGCCCCCAGCGCAACGAGAGGATGGGCTGGACGGGGGATGCGCAGATCTTCGCCCCCGCGGCCACCTTCAACCGGGAAACGGCCGCGTTCTTCACCAAGTGGACGTACGACATCCTCGGCGCGCAGGATTCCAACGGGGCGTTCTGCGACGTCGCACCGCGGGTCCGGGGCATCGGCGCGGGCAACAACGCCTGGGGCGACGCCGGGGTGCTCATTCCCTGGTTGCTCCACCGGTTCTACGGCGACCAACACGTCGTCCGGGAATCCTTCGAAGCGATGAAACGCTGGATCGAGTTTCAGAAGGCCACGTCCGACCGCCTGATCCGGCCGGACACCGGCTACGGAGACTGGCTCTCGGTCGGCGAGGAAACGCCCCGGCCGGTGATGAACACCGCCTATTTCGAACGGGTCACGCGTCTTTTCGCGCGAATGGCGGCGAGCATCGGACGCATGGAAGAGGCCCGGCGGTACGGGTCGCTGGCCGACCGGATCCGCAAGGCGTTCCAGGACGCCTTCGTGCAACGGGACGGAAGGATCCTCGGGGACACGCAGACCGCCTACGCGCTGGCGATCGATTTCGATCTCCTCGACGAACCCCTCCTGCAGCGCGCCGGCGAATACCTGGTCGAAAACATCCGGAGCCGCGGCGGCCATCTCAGCACCGGTTTCGTCGGCACCGCCTCCATCATGCCGGCCCTGCTGCGCACCGGCCACACGGACGTCTTCTACGAGCTGCTCGATCAACGGAGCTTCCCCTCCTGGGGATTCATGATCGACCAGGGCGCCACCACGATGTGGGAACGGTGGAACTCCTGGACGCCGGACAGCGGCATGGGCGACGCTTCGATGAATTCGTTCAACCATTACGCCTTCGGCGCGGTCGGCGAATGGTTCTACCGCGGGATCCTGGGCATCGAGACCGATCCCGACACGCCCGGGTTCGCACGCATCCGGATCAGCCCGCATCCCGGGGGGCGGCTGCGGTGGGCCCGCGGATACTACGATTCCGTCCGGGGAAGGATCGAGGTGTCGTGGCGGAGGAAGGACGGGATCTTCGAGCTGGACACGTCGATTCCGCCCAACACCACCGCGCTCGTCGCGATTCCCGCCGCCGGGGAAGACGACGTGACGGAGTCGGGGAAACCGCTGCAGCGGACGGAAGGCCTGCTCCGCAAGCCGGGCGTTTCCGGCGGCCGCGTTCTGGTCGAGATCGGCTCCGGCTCCTACCGGTTCCGATCGGTTCGTCCGGACTCGAAGTAGAACGCCGAACGGCCCCGTCCCGGGGAGCGGCCGCTGCGAGAAGACGGGATCCGCCGGGCGGGACCGCGGGGTCCCGCCCGGCGTTCCCGGGTCCGGTCTCGGATTCTACCGGTTCCTGCCGGATTTCTTCTTCTTGCGTTCCTTGGTCGATGCCGAATCGAGTGGATCCCCGCCGCCGGATCCCCCCTCCAGGGTATCGCGGCTCGCGGCGCACAGTTCCCCGTTGTTGTAGGCGTCCAGGGTCTCGTGCAGCGGCTCGGCTTCGCGCCAGGCCGGCGAGTTCGCGCGGACCCTCGATCCGCCGAAAACGGCGTACCAGTCGTGCGCCGCATCGAGGGTATCGGCGATACACGTGGAATCGTTGCCGACCAGCACGTTGAGCGTCGCCGCGGTCAGCGATCGGAACAGCGTTCTTCGCTTGTCCCCGGCCGTCGGGCGGCCGAGGGCGGCGATGGCCGCTTCCTTCGTATACGTCGCCCCTCCGATGACGATCTCGTCCACGGGCCAGGCATCCGGATGGTTCTTCCAGTAGCCCGGGGTCCCGGTTCCCGGCGGCGGTTCGACCGGCAGCCGAAGGGCAGCGAGGCTCCACAGGAGGGAATCCGGATTCACCCCGTCTTCCGGGGAGACGAGCTGGATCGTCGTTGCCCCGACCCCCGCGGGAATGTCCACGACGAAGACGCTGGTATCCCATGCCTCGCCGTCCAGGCCTTGGTAATGATTCACCGTGGGGGCGTTGTCGCTGACGAACAGGATGTCTTCACGGTCCACCTGCGCATCCCCCACGAAGGTCAGGAGCTCGGCCTGGCGAGGATAGCCGACCGCCTGGTAGAGAAATGTCTCCGGCTGCGTCTGCAGCTGCGCCGGTCCGTACGCGTAGTCGACTCCGTCGATGACGATCAGCCGATACCATGCGGGATCCGTCGGGTCCTGGTAGACGATCAGCAGCCCCGCCCCGTTCAGGGAGGAGAGGTTGTTCGACAGGTCCCCGTCCTGAAAGGTGAAGGTCTGGAACCCGGGGCCCCGGGCGGCGACCGTCGCCGTCACGTCGGCGTAGTACGTGATGTTGACCGAATGGGCGCCGGTGACCGGGTTGGTGATCGGATCCGCGTCCAGGACGGCGCCCGTCAGGGCCGCCCCGTCGAAGATGATTTCCTGGTCCCGGTAAGGCACGACCGAGGCGTCGCAATCGCCGCAGGCGAAATCCCGGCCCGCCCAGTAGAGGGCGGCCCGGAGAACGGGTCCCGAGATCTCGACATCGAGAAAGGCGGTTCCCGCCCCGAGGAATTGCACGCCCGCGCCGGCCTCGGCCACTGTGAGACCGGGACCGACGAGGGCGAAATCGGGATTCGGCTGGAGTTCGGTGGCGGGCGCCGGAGCCACGAACGCCGCTGCGAGCAATCCGATCGTGACGATGCCGAGCCGCTTGTCCGGTTTGAAGAGACGACGTCCTTCTCCCGGGGGAGACTCCGATTTTCTGAGTGTTTTAGGTATCATAATAAAGATACGATCCGCTCCTCTCCCGGTCCTGTCAACCGGCCGATCGGAATTTCGCGTTTTCTCCCGAATCGACCGGACTCCGGCCGGAACCTTTCCATCCACCCACATCGCGCCCGTTCCCGAATCCGGAGGACGCCGTCGACGGATTTCCGGCGTCGTGTTAGCCTTCGGCACCTTTCGCCCCGCACACCGCGGGCGAATCCCCGAGATCGCGAATTCCCGTCCTTCATGAATCCGAATCACGAACTCGACCCGACCCATGACCCGGCCCGGGAGAGGCCGCGCGCCCTTTCCACGGCCCTGGGCCTGGTCGCCGGATTGCCGTTCGGCATCGCGTGCATGGTCCTGATCTTCCTTTACTGCTGGATCGGATCGGCCGGATTCCAGCCGTGGATCGACTGGTTTCCCCGCCAGAGCCTCGACATGACCGAGACGGAATGGTTCTCCTGGTGGCCTTTCCTCCTGCTGATCGGCCTCCTCTGCCTTTCCATGACCCTTTCCACGATCCGCCGGATCCGCCGGAGACCGGGAAACGTCGGCGCGTGGATCGTTCATCTCGGCGTGCTGGTGCTCGTCGTCGGCGCCGTGGACTACTACGCCCGGAAGATCGAGGGCGACGTGCTGGTCTTCCGCCGGGCCGCTCTACTTCAACTTGCAGACGGCCCACGCGTGCGGATGATCCTCCGTCCCGGGGCGGCGACGGAGGTCCGTCGAACCGGATCGGAAACGGGCTATCGCGTGTCCGTCGAACGTCTCGAACCGCATTATCGACCGCCCGGCGCCGAAGACTCGGAATCCGAATCCTTCGCCGTCTTCCTGCGCCTCGATCCGTTTCCGTCCGAGAATCCGGCGCCGTCATTCGTCCGCCGGATCGTCGAGGGCCGCCCCCGGCTGACCGAAGACCTTCCCGCGGGCGAAAAATCCCCGGGTGCGGACCGCCGTCTTCTCGACGGGGATCTGCGGATCGGGCTCGAATACGCCCCGGCCGATCGCTTCCATCTCGACGACCGTCCCGCCCTCTACGTCCGCGGTATTCCGGACGACTCTCGGCATGAATTCGTCCTCGACGATCTCCCGCGGTACCACGGCCACACCCTGCGTCCCGGGGACGCCGTCGTTCCTCCGGGCGCTCCCTCCCCTCGAAGCGGCGACCTCGATATCCCCGCCCGTCCCAGGGACATCGAATCCCCGACGATCCCGCTTCCCCGGATCCGGGTCGTCGGCTACCTCCCGTACGCCGTGTTCACGGAGGAATGGGAGATCGGAGGGAGCGAATTCCATCCGATCGCCGACGTTCTCGTTCGAAACGGCTCCGAGGAAACGCAGACCCGCATGGTGGCCGACGATCCCCAACGGGATCACTTCGTCTTGCCGCGGAGCGGGCTGCCGGTTTCCTTCCAGTGGGTCCCGGATCCGGAAACCCTCGAACGGATCCTCCATCCGCCCGTCCCCCGATTGCGCGTCCGCATTCCGCAATACGGCGTCGACGAGGAGATTCTCCTTGCCGACCTCAGGGACCTTCCCGTCCCGATCGGGGACGCCCCGTACCGCATCCGGGTCGACCGGATCTTTCCCGAATGGCGCCTTGCGGCCACGGGGCGCCGCGTCTCGCTGGCCTTCGTCGAGGTCGGAGGACCCGACGGATCCTTCGTCCGCGCCGTCGTCTCTCCCGACAAGGAACGTTCGCGCGACATGAACGAGGACGGCGGTTTCCACGACGGACTCATCGACGAACGGATCGACATCGAACTGCTCGACCTGCGCAGGGCCGGCATCCGCATCCTCGGCACACCCCGGGAGACCTGGGTTCTCCACGACACGGGGGACCGCGAACCCGAAGCCCGGCGCATCCCGGACCAACAGTCGTCCGTATCCTTCGAAGACGGCCGGATCGAGATCTCCGTCCCCCGGATTTCCCCGTACGGAAGACGCGTGCGCCGTCCCCGGATCGTCCCTCCCACGCGGCGGGATCCGCGGGCCGGGCCGTCCTATTCCGCCGTTCAGATCGTCCTCCGGCGGCCCGACGGCGGCGAAGCCGAAGGCTGGGTCGAATACAGTCGTTATCCCCATCCCAGCCGCTCCGGGTATTTCCCGGCGACGCTCGCGTTCGACGACGGCGAGACCGTGGAAGTCGTTTTCTCCCGCGAGAGCCGCCCCCTTCCCGCTCCGATCGCCCTCGAGGATTTCCGCGTCGATTACTGGCCCGGGAGAACCCGGGAACGCGACTACATCAGCATCATCCGGTTCCGCGAGGACGACGGGTGGTCGGATCCCGTGGAGATCAGCAGCAACCGTCCGGCCGAACGGGACGGATGGTGGTTTTTTCAAAGCACCTGGGATCCGCCCGCCCCGGAAAAGGGGTACGCGGGTTTCAACCACACCGGCATCGGCGTGGCCAACCGCCACGGGGTGGGCCTCATGCTTCTCGGCAGCGTTCTGATCGTCGCGGGCGGTCTCTGGGCGTTCTATGTCAAGCCCTTCCGGCTCCGGAAAGCCGGGACGATCGGATTGCTCCTCTGCGTGCTGCCGATGATCGCCCCGTCGGCGACGGCGTCGTCCTCTGCGGCGATCGAACCTTCCGTCCCGGAATCCTTTCTCCGCCGGATCGATCTCCGGGCCGTCCGGCTGGCGGCGGTGCAGGAGGGAGGCCGGGTGAAGACCTTCGACTCCCTCGCGAGAGAGACCATCAGGAAGATCAACTCCTCCCGGGAAATCGCCGCCATCGACCCCGTCTTCCTCTATCTCGATCTCGTCTTCGCCCCGGAACACTACCGACGAACCCCCATCATCCGCATCCGGCGGCGGGTGATGCGCGACGCGCTGGCCCGCGCGCTGGCCGATCCGCAGGCCGATTCCCTTCCGGATCCCCGGATACGGCGTCTCGTCGAGACCGGCCTGGTCTCGCCCGCCTTCCTGGATCGTCCGGAGGTCATGCGCGTCCTGCGATTGCTCGAGCGCGATCTGCGCCGCACCGGCAGGAAGGCCCGGGAAATCCTGAATGCGCGTGCGATCATCGATTCGCACGTTCTCCTGGACCGGCTGCGCATGATCCCGCCCCGCAAAGGCGGGGAAACCGATCCCTGGATCTCCCTGCGATCGGTCATCGATTTCTCCGCCGACCCGGCCGATCTCTCCCCCGATCTCGCGGATGAGATCCGGACCGCCTGGGATCGGCTCGCCGCCGCCTGGCGCGTCGCCGACGCCGCGGCGGCCGGAAAGGCGCTGAACCGCCTGGCCTCCCTCCTGCGCGAGGCGAATCCGTCGCTCTACCCCTCGGCGGCCAAGCTCCGGCTCGAACATTTCTACTATCGCCACCGGAAATTCACCGGCGGATGGATCCTCTATTTCCTCGCCGTCCCCTTCCTCCTCGTCGCCTTCCTGTACGACATCCGCTGGGCGCGCATCGCCGGCCTCTTCCTTTTCCTCGCGGGACTCCTGCTGCAGACGGCGTCGATCCTGTTGCGCTGGTATCTCGCGGGACGGATTCCGAACGCCAACATGTTCGAGGCGATCCTGGCCTCCGCCTGGTTCGGCGCCGTCATCGCCCTCCTGCTGGAATGGATCCTGCGCCGACGCCCCATGCGCAACCTGCCGGCGCTCGGCGCGTCGGTCTACGGCATGCTGGCCATGATGGCGGGCCGTTTCATGACGGTCTCCCTGAACACGGACATCACCACGGTGATGCCCCTGCTGGACCGGACCGTCTGGCTCTACATCCACACCAACACGATCATCGTCGCCTACGCCATGATCTTCTTCGCATCGGTCACGGCCCTTCTCTATCTCGCGGGCCGGGGCGCGGCACGCCTCTTCCCGTCGGTACGCCCGGTCTGGGGCGGGGGCACGGCGCGCGGCGGCGCGGCCTCGATCATCCTCCAACCCGAAACGGACCGCTCCCCGTCCGGCGGAATGGCCCGCTCCCTGGACGCGATGACCATGGTCTTTCTCGAGGTCGGGCTGCTGACCCTCTGGATCGGAACGGTGCTCGGAGCCGTCTGGGCGGATGTCTCCTGGGGACGGCCCTGGGGATGGGATCCCAAGGAGGTTTTCGCCCTGAACACGTGGATCGTGTTGCTCATCCTCTTCCACGTACGGCTCCGGGTGCGCGACAAGGCGCTCTGGACCGCCTGGCTCGCCCTGGCCGCCTGCGCCGTCATGCTCTTCAACTGGATCGCGGTCAACTACGTCATCGTGGGCCTTCACAGCTACGCATGAGGAAGGAAAATCGCGCCATGACCGGCATCGACTCTCTCTTCAGGCTCGACGGCCGCACGGCGCTGGTCACCGGCTGCCGCCGCGGAATCGGCCGCGCCGCCGCCGCGGCCCTGGCCGAGGCCGGCGCGGACATCATCGGGGTGAGCGCCTCTCTCGAACCACAGGGCAGCCGGGTGCAGGCCGAGGTGGAATCTCTCGGTCGGCGTTTCTTCCCGTACCGTTGCGACCTGTCGGACCGGGACGCGCTGCGCGATCTCCTCGATCGACTCCGCCGGGAAACGCCGCCGGTCGACATCCTGATCAACAACGCCGGAACGACGCGGCGCGCGCCGGCCGTCGAGATGACGGACGAGGACTGGGACCACGTCATCGAGGTGGACCTCAACGCCCAGTTCTTTCTCGCCAGGGCGGTCGGCCGCGGCATGCTGGATCGCGGCCGGGGCAAAATCGTCTTCATCGCCTCCCTCATGACGTTCCAGGGCGGGATCCTCATCGCCCCCTACGCCGCCGCCAAGGGGGCGGTCGGCCAGCTCACCAAGGCGCTGGCCAACGAATGGGCGGCGCGCGGCGTCAACGTCAACGCCATCGCCCCGGGCTACGTCGCGACGGATCTGACGGCGCCGCTGCGGGAGGATCCGCAGCGCAACCGCGGCATCCTCGAACGGATTCCCGCCGGCCGCTGGGGAACCCCGGAGGATCTGAAAGGCGCGGTGGTGTACCTCTCTTCCGCGGCGTCGGACTACGTCCACGGAACGATCCTCTGCGTGGACGGCGGTTGGCTGGCCCGCTGAGAGATTCTCCGCCTCAGCCGACGACGGCGATGCCTTCCTCGAGAACGATCAGGTAGTTCTCGACCGGCATGTAGTCCGTGAGCGAATTGCCGGTCCCCAGGGCCCAGAAACCGTCGTAAAAGCATTCCTCGATCATGCGGCGCGTGTACGCCCTCAGATCGTCTTCGCTGCCGCGGCAGATGAAATCGACGTCCAGCCCGCCCAGGGGCGTCACGCGCGAACCGTACCGCCGCTTGAATTCCCCGACGGGAAGGATCTGGTCTTCGAAGGAATGTTTCGCATCGATCCGGCAATCCTCGATCAGGTCTTCGTAGACCTCCGCCAGGTTCCCGCACGAGTGCAGGATGAAGGGTTTGCCCTGTTCATGGGCCGCATCGGCCATCCTGCGATAGATCGGGAAGACGTATTCCCGAAGGCGTTCGGCCGGAAGAAACGTGGCGGTCTTGAACCCCAGGTCGTCGCCCTGCCGCAGGGCGCCGATGGCGTCCATCGTGGCCAGGTGCCGCACGGCCGCGACGTGGAGCGATCCCAGTTTCCGGAAAACCTCCAGGACGAGATCCGGTTCGTCGGCCATCAGGTAGGCCATGCCGACCGTGCCCAGCATCCAGGAGGCCCATTCGTACGGGCCGGCACAGACGCCGCCGACGATCTTGACGCCCTCGGGCAGCAGGCCCGCGACGGTCTCGAAATGGCGGTAGTCGATCGGATGCGACGGATCCGGCCACGGATACTTCTCGAAGTCCTCCCACGAACGGATCACGACCCGGCCTTCGCTCTCCAGCGTCACCCCCGCCTCCTCGTCCACTTCCGGCATCGGACAGTTCGGGGGGATCTCCATCGGGATGCAGTCGTATCCCATGCCCAGCCAGAAATCGACGTAGATCTCCCAGTAACCCGGATCGTCAAACCCCATCCTGTCGAACGGCGTCCCCGTGCGTTCGGCGATGAAACCGGGGCTCGCGATGTGCTCGTAGAAGGGCAGGTGCTCGGGACGTCGTTCCCGACGCAAGACCCTCAGAAACTGTTCGAAATCCGGTTTCCTGCGAATCCTTCGCTCCATCGATCGTCTCCCTCCCGTGCGGCTCACGGCCCGGCTCCGATCCGGAAGAATCGCACGTCCTCCCCCGCCCTCCTCACGAAGGCGCGGAAGGAACCGGCTCCTTCCGCCAGGATCACGGCGTCGCTGATCGGCTGCCACGATCCGTCGACGCCGGGCTCCGCGGATTCTTCCACGAAGAAATCGCCCGTGTCGAACCGCGGGCTTTCGAAATCGATCCGGACCCTTCCGAAGATGTCCCTGCCGATCCCCGCGATCCGAATCGCGGGCTCGACCACGACGGTCGTCCGCCCGAAATCCGTGATCAGCGGATCGAGAAGCGTTCCCTCGAAATCCAGGAAATTCGTCCCGGGTTCCCCGTAGAAGAGCGACAGCTCCATCGCGTACCTTCCGCTCGACGGGAGACGGACCCGCAGCGACAGAACCTTCGTCCCCCCGTATCCCTCCGTGGCCGAGAACGGCACGACGCCCGAGGCCCCCGCCGAGACGGCATCCACGGTCTTGTCCGGCGGCCCGCCGAGACCGTTGGAATCGAGTTCCGGAGGAAGGATGACGTCGTCGGTCGTCGCCACCCGGACGCCGCCCGCTTCGAACCGCACGAGAACCCCCACGCTGAAGAGTCCCGCGGCCGGGGGCTGATCGCCCGGTTCGGACTCGTTCATGTCCAGATAGACGTCGATCCGGATCTCGTCCCCCTGAACCGCCCGGTATTCCTCCTGCGCGAACCGGAGACGGGCCGCGCAAAGCGGCGTCGCCGACGCCGGCAGCAACCCGAGGAGGATCGCGAAGCGGAATCCTCTTCCCGCACGGCTCGAGGTCTGAATACGGATCGGATGCATCGATCGCGAGCATCGCCTGCGGACGGACCGCTGGGAAGCCTCTCTTTGCAGCATCGGACCGCAGGATCAGAAGAAAAGAATGCCGTCTTCGGCGTCGGTCCCGTCGAGATCCGAAAGACGGACCAGCCGCACCGGCTCGCGTTTCCATCCGAAGCGCGCGGGATCCCCCGTCCGCGCCCAGTTCCGGGCCGAGAAACGGAACCCGGCGGCCTCCGCGCGCGACCGCACGCCGATCTGCGAAAGCGGCGCACGGAACGTCGCCGCCGATCGCCTGTCCCGAACCGGGACGAAGGCGTCCGATTCCACCGCCGGGGAAACGCCGCCGGAACGTTCTGCACCGGACTGAACGGGCTCGTCGGCGTCGGCGGATGTCGGAACGATCCCCGCCCCCGCGCCGCCGAGGATCTCTTCCTCTTCCTCCGCGTCGCCGTCCGCACCGCCCGAACCGGAGACCGTCACCTCAAGCCGGTAGAATCCCGCCGACGCCGGATCGGTCTCGCGGTAGGTCATGATCGATCCGGTCCCCGCGCGCTCGATCCAGCCTTCCAGGGGCGCCCACGGACCGGCGGGCGACGTCGCGCCGTAGAGCGTGTAGGATTGCCCGACGACCGTTTCCCAGGAAACCAGGACGGCGCCGTCTTCCGGATCCCGCGTGATCTCCAGCTCCGGTTCCGCCGGCGTGCTCCCCGCCGGCTGCATCTCGATGCGGTAGAAACCGGCGCTGCCGAGGTCGTGGTCCGCGTAGCTCATCGTCCCGCCCGTGCCGAGCCGCCGCGTCACCGCCGACACCGGCGCCCACGGACCGGCCGGGCTCTCCGCCTTGTACAACGTGTATTCCTGGTCCGTACGGCTCTCCCACGACACCACGATCGCCTGCGCCTGGGCGTCGTACGCGATCGACAGCTCCGGTTCGACCGGCGCGGCTCCCGCCGGCTGCATCTCGATGCGGTAGAAACCGGCGTTGCCGAGGTCGTGGTCCGCGTAGCTCATCGTCCCGCCCGTGCCGAGCCGCCGCGTCACCGCCGACACCGGCGCCCACGGACCGGCCGGGCTCTCCGCCTTGTACAACGTGTATTCCTGGTCCGTACGGCTCTCCCACGACACCACGATCGCCTGCGCCTGGGCGTCGTACGCGATCGACAGCTCCGGTTCGACCGGCTGCACGGCGCCTTCCACCGAGATCGAGGCGTCGGGCGTCTGCGGCGCCTCTTCCACGTTGCCCGCCCGGTCGACCGCCACGCTGTAGAAACGATACTCGTGCCCCGGTTCGCCCGTGAAGACGGCCGAGGTCGACTCGGTGTCGACCAGCCAGCCTTCGAACGGCCCGCCGTCTTCGGACACGTAGACGCTGTACGATGCGAGGCCCGAACCCTCTTCGTCGTCCGTTCCGCCCCAGGTGACCTGGAATTCGGGATCCTCGGTCGACGCCGGGAGCGGATCGACCGCACTGACGGGATCGGTCTTGTCGATCCGGATCCAGAGGATCTTCTGCGCCTCGGTGTTGCCCGCCCGGTCCGTGGAGTAGTAGAGGATCCTCGTTGCGCCTTCCGATTCTACGCGGACCGGCGCCGCATACGCGGTCCAATCGCCGTCGCCCACCGCGATCATCGTCTGATCGACCCCGGCGCCGCCCTCGTCCGAAACCGTCAGCGACACATCCACGTCCGACCCGTACCAGCCTTCTCCCCCGCCGTCGCCCGACAGAACCGGTTCCGTAACGGGAGTGAAGGGATCCAGGTTCGAGGTGACGACGATCGAGGATTCCTCCCCGACGTTGCCGGCCGTGTCGATCGCCCGGGCCCGCAGCGTGTGCTGCCCCATCCCCAGGAAGAGAACGTCGAAGTGGTAGGCGCCCGTCCCGTCGGCGTCGATGCGGATCGCCGGATCCTCATCCACGAACAGCTCGACGACCGCGTTCGGCTCCGCGGTTCCCGACACGACCACGGGCATCGTTTCCGCGGGATCCGCGTTCACCTCGATCGTCGGGGCCGCCGGCGCCGTGCGGTCGAGAACGATCGTCACGTCCAGGATTTCCTCGAGCGTCGTCCCGGAGTCCGCCGCCTCGCCCGTCACGACCAACGTGCCCGTGTACTCGCCGTCCTCCGCGGCATCCGCGAGGGTAAGCACCAGGCGGATCGTCGTGTTCCCCGCCGGATCCAGGCTCCCCGATCCCAATTCCACGGCCGTGTTCGAAAGATCGAGGGGCTCTCCCGCTCCGTTCACCAGCGACGACAGGGTTGCGTTGAGATTCGCGATCCCCTCGAAGCCGCCCCATTCCAGCGCGCTCACCGTGAACTCCAGTTCCCCGTCGCCCGTCGTCATGGAGACGGAAGGCACGTTCAGGGCGAGTTGCGCCGGGTAGTCCGGGATCTCCAGCATCGACACCGCGAAGGCGCTCTGCGGATCCGCGTCCCTCGCGACCACCACCAGGCGGTACGAACCCGGAACCGCGTCGTCCAGCGTGATCACCTCGTAGCGCGCCGCGGACCCGGAATACCATCCGCCCGGGATGCCGATCTCGTCGCCGGACTCCTCATCGAGGAATCCGATGTGGTTCCCGGCCGCGTCGTACACGTGCAGATCGAAATCGTCGCCGTCGGCATGGACCAGCAGCCATCGGACGGCGCCCAGGCCCGCGGGAATTTCCACGGTCTTCTCGAAGCGGTCCTCCGTCCCGGCGACGCCCGCCAGGGGCTGCGTCGACTTCTGCAGTTCCAGCAGGGCGAGTTCGTCGGCCGTCCCGACGTGGAGATGGCCGTAGTACGGACCCGCGTACGCCCGGCTGAGCGTGACCGGGTCCCACATCTCGAAGTTCACTTCGATATCGAAGCCGGTCACGCCGTAGACGATCGACTTCGGCAGCAACAGCACGGCGCGCGCGGTGCCGGTCTCATCCGGGTCGAGGGCCAGGATGTCGCCCTCGAGGCGGGTCACGATCTCGCCGTTCGCGGAAATCGTCAGAACGGGCCTCACGTTGAGATTCAGGCCCGATCGGTTGGTCACCACGATTTCCGGCACCCCGATGCCGACGCTTCCGTCGTCGGGAACGACGATGTCCTGGAAATTCATGCTTTCGACGTCGATCCAGACCTCGGGATCGATCGGATTGTGTTCGATCAGGTAGGCGACATGGTTCTCGAAATCGGCCAGCATCCGCCAGATCCCGGCCGCCTCGTACTGATGGGCCTGCACGAACTTCGCCGCCTGCTTCGAAATGCCCGTGAAGAGCATGTGTTCCGTACGGCGCATCGTCGCCATGGCCTCCTGGTAGAGGCCCATCACCTCGCTCTGGAAGCCGCTGACGACCGCGCCGTAGACGTATCCGCTCATCACGCCCATCGTCAGCCCCAGCGAGGCCGCCGAATTGAAGAAGGCGCCCATGACATAGGTGTCCGCCACCAGATCCCAGTGGAAGGCGATGTTGCTCCATTGCATCGCCTCGAGCTTGTTCAGGTTCTTCCAGGATTCGAAGACGGTGCCGAACTCCCAGGATTCGAGGTAGACGGGCACCCAGTCGCCCGGGTTCCCCGCCGCGTACCATCTCGGCCGGAGATCCGCGCGCGCCTCTTCCGGACGGCCGATCCCGCTGTCGGTGGCCCGGATCACCGCCACCAGGTCCTCCAGTTCCCCGTAGAGGATGTCGACCGGGAAGATGGCGTTCTCCTTGACGAACCCGAGCAGCGTCGTCGCGTTCAACTGGTGATGTCGCAACTCGAGGAAGAGATCCTCGACCCCCTGGACGCTGTCGACGCGCGCCGACGCGTTCACGCTGTCCAGCAGGTCGACGAACTGTTCCGGGCTGGTCAGCGGCGCCGTCGCATTCCCGAGTTCTTCCATGAGCCGCTGCGGCTGCAGCAGGTAGTACCGGGTCTTTTCGCGCAGGTACGTCAGGAAATCCCGGTAGGTCATGTCCGGCTGGTCCATCAGCGAGAAGAGTTCGCGCAGCGAAATCTTCAGTTCCGCCTCCGCGATCCGGGCGCTCATCGCCGTCATCAGCCCTTCGTGAAGCGTCTTGCCGATGTTGTTCACGTCGTCCTGCAGCGCATAGAAGGTCGCCACGAAGCCGCCTTCCGGATCCAGGAGATCGAGAACGCCCAGCCCGGAATTCAAGGCCGACGCCAGGCTGGTGATCCGCAGCGTGACGCTCGCGGTCAGGTTCAGAAGCTGACCGAAGACGTTGAACATCTCCGCTTCGAACCCCGCCTTTCCGACGATCTGCGCATCCCGGATCAGGACGTACAGATCGCTGTAGGCGCGCGCCAGGTGCTCGAGTTCGTTGTCGATCTTCTCCTGCGCCGCCTGCACCAGTTCGTCCAGCACCCGTGCGACGTCGTCCAGCGTGTGTTCGCTGACGAAGGTGAACTCCACGTCGGCTTCCATCCGCAGTCCCGAAGCCGTGCCGCCGAGCTGCTGCGAGGAGGTCCCCAGCGAGGCGGTCAGCGCGGCGATATCCGGTTTGCCGCCCGGGAAGAGCAGCAGCCAGCTCGCGGACTGCGTCGTGTTCGGCTCGAGATCCGTGAACGTGATCGGACCGGCGTCGTCGACCGTGTACCCGGTCAGCGCGGCGCCCGTCGCCGGATCCCGAATCTGCGGCAACCCGATCGTGAGTTCCTTCGCGGTCCCCCGACCGATGTTCGTGGCGTGCACGACGATCAGCACGGCGTCTTCCCTGCCCGCCACCCGGTCGTTCACCTCGTAGCGGATCGCGAACGCGGGCTGCGGCGTCACCGTGAACGACACCGGCCCGAGCAGGGAACGCCCGGGGTTCCCGTCGATCTCGAAATCGACCTGCGCAAACATCGAATACTCGACTCCGGCCGGATCGATCCCGCCGAGGTCGTTCCCCGGGATCGGCTGCACCTGCCAGGAGGCCGCGAGCGAGGCCCCGGAACCCAGCAGCGGATCAGGGAGAACCGGCGGCGTCACGGCGAACTTCGAGGTCACGTCCTCGCCGGCCCCGTTCCGGATCACCACCGACATCCCGTCGATCCGGATCGGACCCTCGGTGATGTTCGTCAGGCGGATATCGACCTTGAAAGCCTCTCCCTCGATCGCCACGTCCTGGGAAAGCCGCACGCCGCCGAGGTCGTGACCCGTCACCCGGGTCCCCGCGAGGTTGACATCGTCGTACCACGCATCGATGAACCGCGTCCCGTAGAGGATCGGCCCCGTCGGCCACGGGCCCGAGTACGGCACGTAGTCGTACGGTTCCCCGTTGTGGACATCGGCCTCCTCGGCGACACGGATGCGGACCGGGAACTTGAGGCCCGCCTCGTCGCCCTCCCAGGAAATCTCGAAATAGCCGTCGAAGATGCGGTCCCCGCCCTCCGGCACCGACGCCGGATCCACCGAGAGGTCGAAGCTGACGATCGCCGCATGATCGGACGCGATCGTGCCGACGAGGAAATCGGTCTTCGCAAGGTACGGAACGATATCTCCCGAGGCCCGTACGACCACGTGTTCGACGTCGTCGCCGCTCAGATTGTTGATGCTGAACGACGTGTTCTCCCGGAACCGCCGGTACCCGCCCAGGTCGAGGTACGCCAGCCGGTCCGGCAACGGGGCGCCCGATCGCAGCACCAGATACTCGGCGCCCGGACGGTCCGTGATGAGCGCGGCCGTCGCGGGCATTTCCATCACGAGCCCGATCCCCACCTGTCCCAGCGTGAGATCGTCCGTCGATTCCGTCTTCGAAAGGGTGAACAGGAACGGGGAGAAGGTCAGTTCGATCGTCTCCGTCTGCGGGGTGTCCTCCGCCGCGAATCGCACCAGGGCCGGGAGCGTCTCGCCGGCGCCGTAGACGCGCCAGAAGCCGTCGGCGTCCATGGCGGCGTAATCCAGGGCATCGTCGGCGACCGGCTGCCCCGGCGCCCAGTTCTGGAAGTCCGCGGCGCCGCCGTCCGCCCATTGCCAGGTCCCTTCCAGCTCGCTGTCGCTCAGGCCGATCCACGCGGGCGTCCCGCCGAACCATCCCTGCAGGAACGCCTGGTCCTCCGCGTCGTGAATCGTCGCCAGACCGCCGCCGAGCCGTTGCGCTTCGGCGTCGGCATCCTCCCAGGTCGCCTCGTCCCGCAACGTCCCGTAGAATGCCTCGCCGTACGAGACGACATCTCCGCCGACGGCATCCAGCACCTCGGCGGAAAGATCCCCGTTGCCCGGTTCGACCTCGATGATCCCGCCGGCCGGTCGATGGCTGGGCGCCGTTGCGCTCACGAGATAGGTCCCGGGCAGGAGTCCGGGGACGATCGCGATCCCCCGTCCGTTCGTCACGGCCGTGCGCTGTTCGGAATACCGGAGCAGCGTCTCGCCGACCACGTCGCGATACGGGCTGTGCTGCAGCGTCAGCGTGACGGTCGCGCCCGAGACGGGATCCGGATCGACGACCACGATCCGCACGGATCCCAGGAGCTGATCCGCGTCGGCCGCCTCCACGGCGATCGGGATCTCGAGCACTCCGGCGTTGCTCTCGAGCCGCAGGACGTCTTCGTACGATCCGGGCCGCAGGTCCTCCGGCGCATCGAACCGAAGCAGCAGGGAAACGCTCTCGCCGTTCTCGAGCCGGGAATCCGCCGGAAGAACCAGATGGACCCAGGGCAGGTTCCCCGTGAGTTCCGCGACCAGGTTCGTCATCGGCGCGTACCCGGCGTTCGCGACCGTCACGACCCGGTCGACCCGGTATCCCGGGATGATTCCCAGCGTCACGGTCTCCGGGTCCACGTCGTATTCCGCGGTCGCCGGAGAGACGTCCAGACGGATCCGCGCGACGCTTTCGGCCGGCGCGCCGTCCACCGCCGAAAGAACCGCCACCTCGAATTCCGCCCGCCCGACGAAGGTGTCCGCGTCGAAACGCACCGTGAAGGCGGCCGTCCGCCCCGCGGCAAGCGATCCCGGGGGCGCATCTTCCACGACCGCCGCAAGGCCCGGACCGCCGTTCAGGACCCGGATCTCCACCCGCACGCCTTCATGGGAACGCGTGCCGACGTTCTCGATCTCGAAATCGATCCGCATCGAGGACGCCGAGGACATCCCGGAATCCGACACGAACGGCGACAACGCGATCCCTTCCACGCGGAACGCCGCGATCGCCTCGCGGCGGAGACCGCCCGCCTCCATGACCGCCTTCAGCTCGTACTCGCCGCCTTCGCCGTATCCGGTCGGCCAGACGGCGGCAAAGGTCCCGTCCGGCCCGGTCGCCGCGTCGATGCGTCGCACGGCTTCTCCGCGGGTGATGAACAGCGCCACGCGGCCCTCCGCCACCGCACCGCCTCCGATCCACGCAGCGCTCCCGCTGATCGCGACATCCTGTCCCGCCACGTACGCCGCGGCGTCGGATTCGACGGCGACGGCGTAGTCCCTCGCCACCACGACCTCGCCGACCGCCGCGACCGTCTGCACCGGGCCGGAGATTTCCGCAACGGCACGGAACACGCCCGGTTCGAGTTCGCCCGCCGCCACGGACACGTCGAAGCGCTCCGCGCCCGCGTCGAAGACGAACGCCCGCGACAGGACTTCGGCATCGGAAGCGTCGTAGAACTTCAGGACCGCCGACACGCCGTCGTCCGGACCGAGGGGATCCCCGCTGGAAGAATCCCGCACCGTCAGCCGCGGCTCGACGGATTCATCCGTCAGGTAGACGTCCTGCTCGAAGATCAACTCCGTCTCGTAGCCCGGCTGCACGTCGAAGCCCTGCACCCGCGCGTTGTTGAACTCGTTCGACTCCGGCACCTCTTCGTTCGGATCGACGATGGCCGTCAATTCCGCACGACCCGAGGGATCGCTTTCGACCGTCCAGGTCGTGAACCAGTACGTGGAACTGCCCGCGGCGACGGCGCGCGTGATGCGGCCCGCATCGATCAGGGCTCCGGCGTACGCAAGGCGCACGTTGAATGCGTGATCGGTGAGTCCCTCCCCCTCGTTCCGGATCTTCACCGCCACGGTCACTTCCGCGCCGTACCGGAGTTCCGTATTGATCTGGATATCGGAAACGACCAGGTCGGCCTGCGCAATCTCCACGCTCTGCCCGTACAGGGCCGCCGTGTTGTTGTCCTCGTTCCCTTCCGGAACCCGGTCTTCGGGATCCGCGACCAGTTCGAAGTCGTGAACCCCCTCGACGGGCGTCCAGACCAGCCGGACGGAAGCCCGGGATCCGGCGCCGAGGCTTTCGATTTCCGTCGTCGCAACGGTCTCGCCGTCGATCCGCAACGCCGCCGCGAACGGCACCGGGATATCGATCCCGCTGTCGTTCTCGATCACGCCGTAGGCGATCAGCGAATCGCCCTCGTTCAACCGGCCGTCCGCGGGCCAGATCTGGAAATCGGAGACGCTCAGATCGCCGTAGATGACGTTGAGCTCGGGAATCCCGTCCACGAACTCGTTGTTCGACTCGTCGATCTCCAGAACATGGCTGATCGGACCGTCCACGCGAACCCGGACCCGATGCTCGCCGAGGGTCGGCACCCACGGGGCTTCGACGGTCGCGCTGTTCGCGCCTTCCTCGTGGGACAGACCGTCGACGATGCCGTAGCCGACGTAGACGTCGTCCACGTAGAAATTCACCCGGAACCGATCCGCCGCGGCCGTGCCGATGTTGCGGACCTCCGCGCGGAGCATGATCGGAACGCCCCAGGGGATCGGATCGGCCGGATCCGCCGAGACGCCCACCGATTCCGCAACGAGGTCCGCGAAATGAAGCTGCTCCGGGAAGAGGGCCCGGGTCCGGGCGTTGTTCTCCTCGTCGGCCTCGTCGATCCGGCTCCCCATGTCGTCGGCGACGATCGTGAAGAGGTGGTTCCCGATCGACGCGCGCCAGGTGTACGAGACCGTTGCCGTGCCGTTGACGGCGATCCCCGCGGCGACCTCGCGGGACTCGACGTACTCGCCGTCGACGTAGAACCCGACGTAGAAGCTTTCCCCGGCGGGGACCTCGCTCGCTCCGATGTTCCGGATCGTCCCGGTCAGGGTGACATCCTCGTCCTCCTGCGGATCCGCGGGATCGACGCCGATCGACTCCACCACGAGATCGGGCCGCGTCTCGTTGATCGTCACCAGCATCACGTCTTCGGACAGGGCTCCGGTGTCGTCCTTGACGATCAGGTAGACCTGGTACGTGCCGGAATGATCGTAGACGTGCGACGGCGTCATTCCGTTGCCCCAGACCCCGTCGCCGAAATCCCAGAAGTACTGCGTGACGTAGCCGTCGAGATCGAGCGACCGCGTCCCGTCGAAGGTCGTCGTCTCATGGACCTCGGAGAAGAAGTCGGTGCCCGCGTCGGCGAACGGCGGGTCGTTCACCACGACGACGGCGCTCATCTCGCCCCCGGGCGAATCCCCGGCCAGCCGGGCGGTCAGCGTGTAGACCCCGGCCGCTTCGGGGATCCACTCGATTTCCATGTCTTCATGCCGCCAAGCGCGCAACTCCTCGACGTCGAGCGTCGCCAGCGTCGTCACGACGCCTTCCGAATCCGTCAGGAGGAATTCGATCGTGGAACTCTCCGGCACCACGCCCTCGTTCGTCAGCACCGCCCGAACGGCGGTCTTGTGTCCGACGGTCGGCGGCAGGTCGAGGTAGTACTGCGGCTCCCGGAATTCGTAGGTGGTGATCGTCGAACCCGGTTCGGGGTCGTGGACCACGACGAAATCGCTCTGGGTCGGCAATTCGGATCCGACGATGATGTCGAACTCGTTCGGCACGACGTTCAATTCCTCGACCACCAGGGCCGAACGGAAGTCCAGCACGTACGTCCCGCTCTCGGGCTGTTCCCGGCCTTCGTCGTCGATGTAGCCGAGTTCATCCACGAAGTAGATGTTGCCGTCCTTCTTCCAGAAGTTGTTCCCGCTGAGGTAGGTGTCCTCCCCGCCGTCCGCGCCCCGCTTCATGATCGAGCGCAGGTTGGCGTTCTCCATGGGATCCGGGACGATCACCACGACGTACCCGTGGATCTCGGGCACCTCGAGTTCCATCGTCCGGTCCTCGGGCGTGGGCGACTTCGTCACCGACACGTTCTCGGGGATGATCACCGGCAGCCGGAGCCCGGACCAGAGGTTGATCAGGTAATC
>CAYNBQ010000017.1:2330-48151 GCA_964395275.1 uncultured Verrucomicrobiota bacterium | reverse complement strand
GCTTCGCTTGCCCCGGGCTGACGAGCGATGCGCCTTTGGCGCATTTGGAAGAGGCGGTTCTTTGCGGGATGGGCGGGGGCGGGCTATTTCGTTGCGGGCGTCTTCTCCCTGTTCCATTCGGCCACGACCCGCCGGTACGCCTCGCGCGAGATGTGCGGATCGCCGCCCAGGTCTTCCAGTCCGAACGCACCCCGGTACTGGAACCAGTAGACCCGTTGGATCAGGGGCATGTCGGAAAGGGGATCCCTCGTGCTCTCGCGGGCGACCCGGAAAAGACGCGTCAGGTACAACGCCTGGACCAGTTCGGCCTCGTTTCTCGGCAGCCCCAGGCCCGTCGGATGATCCTCCCGCAGGCTCCAGCCGATTTCGGTCAGCCAGATCGGTTTTTCCGCGTCCCCGTGCGCGGCCATGACCGGCAGGATGTTCTTGCGGATCGCGTCGGCGAGGTAGGCGTCCGGCGAGGTTTTCCAGTGGTAGGGATGGACGCAGACCGCGTCGAACGGCCAGCGGCCTTCCTTTTCGTGGAAGGCGCGTGCCGCCGGCGCTTCGTAGACCCGTCGCAGGTAGCGTCCGCTGGCGTCCCAGGCGCTCGACAACCCGCCGAGTCCGACGACGGCGGAGGGATCGATCCGGTGGATGACCGCCCAGGTCTCGGTCAGCAACCGGGCGTACGGCCCGGGATCGACGGCGAAATCCGTGTAGTCCTCCTCGTTCCAGACCTCCCAGTCGCGGATGCGCTCGTGGTACCGGCCGACGACGGCTTCCGCCGCCGCGACGAACCGCTTGCGGTAGGCGTCGGTACCCCATTCGTCGCGGGGCGCGGCGACGATCTGGTTGTCCAGCAACCCGAGGACGCCGATCCCGCGTTTCTCGAGGCGATCCAGGATGCCGTCGTAGACCTCGAAGGGAATCCTGCCGGCGGGCGACCAGAAGACCATGCGGATCGTTTCGACGCCGATCTCCCGGAGATCGTCGGCGACCTCGTCGGTGAGGATCAGGCGGTCTTCGGGTTGATTCGGCGGCCAGTAGACGGTGACCGACAGGCCGGCGAGCGGGCGGTTCGGTTCGGCGCCGCAGAGGGCCGCACCGCACAGGCCCAGACAGACCCACGAAAGGCATCGAGCAATGCGCGTCGTTCTCATGCCCGCAAGAATACCGGAGAGGCGACGGCGAAAGGCACGAAAAAGGAAGTTCGCCGGGTTCGCGGGGATGGTCCGCGGCGGGTTGCGGGGCGCAAGACGGGGCGAGGAAACCCGGACCGGCGCCGGCGGCCGCGGGGAAGCCGCCCGCGGTCGCCGGACGAGTGCGCCGTAGGGGGAGATCAGAAGACCAAGGGGGTGACCGCCTTGCCGATCAGGGCCAGGGCCGTGGCCAGCATGCCGGTCAATCCCATGCCGCAGTAGAACCCGGCCAGGAGGATCGGAACCCATTTCATCCACTGGTCCCGGCCGAACCGCTTCTGGAAGACGTACCGGCCGAGCAGCGCGCCGGTGAACATCGGGATCGCGTAATGCGGCCAGGTGGCCATCCCGCCGACCATCCCGTAGAAGAAGGTCATCGGCCACCCCGCCAGGCGCGTGACCAGGAGGATCAGTCCCGCGGTGCCGGCGCCGGCGGCGACCTTGTTGACGGTGATCGCTTCCAGCATCCAGCGGGCGCCGCCTTCGAGGGTCGTCGTCGCCCAGAGGGCCTTGTAGGTGGCGAAGAGCGGCCACATCTTCTGGACGAAGGGGTAGACCGAGGAGGGGATGGGACCCATCCGCCAGATGAGCTGCCAGAAGAGGAAGGAGGAGATCATCATCAGGGTGAAGGCGGTGATCTCCATCTTGATGTAGCTGCCGAACTTCGTCCGGGTGAGTTCCAGTTCCTTGAACCGCTGGGCCATGTAGCCGTGGTCGTAGTACGGGACCGGGGCGAACCAGATGTCGATGCCCTGGTAGCCGCTGAGGATGAAGGTGCCTTCCCGGACCATCGGGAAGGACATGCCGGTCGCCACGCCGGTGATCCCGAACATCCGCGCGGAGATGTAGGAGAGCATCGGGGTGAGGAAGAACCCGAAGACGACGAGCAGGGGCACGGGGAAATCCGGGACCAGCACGTGGCAGAGCAGGACGTAGAGACCCGCGCTCACGGCCCAGATTCCCAGGGCGGCCCAGATCGGGATATCGCCGCGACCGGGGACGATCGCCGAGCTCTTCGGCCGGCGCGGAGCCGATTTGCGCGATTGCAGGCTGCGGAACCCGCGCCAGACCTGCGCCATGCCGAGCAGGGCCACCACGATGCCGGCGCCGATGCCGAAGCTGATGAACAGGTCGATGTTCAGGGCCACGTCGGTGGGAATGGCGGTCATTCCTTCCCGCCAGGTGGGAAGCATGCCGTAGTGGAAGAGGATCGGCGGAAGAACGATCTTGGCGAAGACGGCCCCGACGATGGTGCCGACGACGACGGGGAACGGCAGGATGAAGCCGACCAGCACCATGCCCAGGTCGGTTCCCAGGCCGAGCATGGCGCCGGGCAGCAGGGCGCCGATCTTGTGGGTGAGGTCGTAGAAGGGAATCTCCAGCAGCACGAGGGGCTTGGTGAGCGTGATGCCGGTGAAGGTGGGGATCCCGACGTAGATCGCGCCGAAGGCCAGGCCCATCATCGTGCCGATGGAGAAGACGCGCCATCGCCACGTTTCCCGTTTCGCGCTGGCGTCGGCCAGGGCGGTGGCGCCTTCGGCGGCGACCGGCGCCAGGGGGAAGGGAAGCTGTTCGTAGTCGTTGGTGACCCGGTAGAGCACGTAGCCGAGCCCCAGGAAGTTCATCCGCCAGAGGATCTGGTGGACCAGCAGGACGCCGATCGGCAGGAGCCATTCGCGGTTCAGGAAGGTGCGCCGCAGCAGGGCCTCGGAACCGGCCGGGGGCACGACCCATCGGGGGATCTTGTCGGCGATCTGGAAGGCCTCGGCCTGGGGGGAGCGGACGAGGAACTGGCGCCAGATCAGTTCGCCGAAGGCGCCGCCCTGGAGGGTGAGCCCGGCGGCGCCCATGACCATGCCGGGGGCGAGCAGGCCGGCCGAGACCAGGTAGATCATGTAGATCTCCTGGCGGCGGAGGCGGATGAAGGAACGCTTGGTGATCTCGATGAAGAGGATCACCGTGACCCACTGCGCCGCGCCGCCGATGCTGCCGCCGGTGACCAGTCCCAGGTAGATCGTACCGGGGACCATGATGACCGCCACGAAGATCGCGGCGATGATCGTGTTGAGGTCGAACCCCTCTTCGAACGGTGCGTCGTTCGGGGGCGGAGGGTGCGGTTCGCTCATCCTGCGTTCTCCGGAACGGCCGATTCGAGGGCGGCCAGGGCTTCGCGGCTGTATTCCTCCTTGCCTTCGGGGGAGATCGTCCGCCAGACGAGGAATTGCTTGCGCAGGGCGTCGAGGAACCGGCGGTTGACGCGGGCCCAGGCGTTCATCTCACCGCTGATGCGGTGGATGTCCATCCGGATCTGGTAGACGTCGCGGTCGCCGGTCGGCACCGCGCGCATCTCGACGTCCTGGGAAATGCCGAGGTCGAACGGGGCCAGCCAGACGCGCAGATGCAGGGTGTAGGCGCGCCGGCCGTGTTCGGTCGGGTGCGATTCGAGCCGGGTGCCGCTGGTGTAGAACTCGGCGATCGACTGGTCCTCGTGGGACGCGAAGAAGTAGTGGAAGAACTGGTAGAGCCCGGCGACCTCGCGCCCCGGCAGGGTGAAGGGGAAGTCGAAACGCCAGTCGTCGCCGGTCGGCGGGGGCAGGACCCACTGGCGGGTGACGTCGGGGACGGCCATGCGGGCGGCCTTCCTCGCGGGGTAGAGGGTCGACAGCAGCACCGTGGCCATGACGACCAGGGTGCTGTGGACCGCCGACAGGGAGGAGTAGTTCAGCGTCAGGCCGCCGAGCTGGCCGGTGGCGGCGAGGATCTTGGCCACGACCTGTCCGAAGAGATAGCCCCCGATGGCGCCGAGCACGGCGAAGACGCAGGATTCCGCCAGGAAGAGGGCGGTGATGTGCACGGGCGCCAGGCCGACGGAACTGTAGATGCCGATCTCGCGGAACCGTTCGTGGACCGAACCCATCATCGTGTTCAGGACGATCAGCGCCGCCAGCAGGATGGGGATGAAGACGTTGCGCATGCCTTCCACGGAACTCTGGGCCAGGGCGCTGTAGACGTAGACGCGGTCGCCGACCGCGGTGAACATCGTCACCGCCAGCCGGGAGATGAATTCCTCGACGTGTTCGGCGGTCCGTCCGTCGTCGAAGACCACGGCGACCGACTGGGCGGTTCCGCCGAGATCCAGGGCCAGGCGGTAGGGGACGAAGAGGGTTTCCCGGGGGTCGTTGTGGAGGAACGATCGCAACGGCTTGCGCCCCTCCAGTTCGCTGCCCTGCAGACCGCCGTACATCTCCCGCTGTTCCTGGCGGCTCATCGAGAGGAAGTTGGCGGGGGTGATGATCTCCCCGTCGAGGTCGTGGAACTCCTTGAGCTTCTCCGAATCGATGATCCCGATCACCCGCAGGGGCAGACCGAGCACCCGCAGGACGGCGTCGCCGGGGTTGTCGGGGTCGATGTCCAGGAGATCGGCGGCCATGGCGTCGGGCACGATGCAGACGTCTTCCTCGCCGGGACGGAACCACCGGCCCCAGCGCAGGACGCGGTCCAGGCCGGTGACCTTCGGTTCCTCGGGGCTGAAGCCGACCATGCCGGTGATGCTTGCGGGTTCGCGCTCGTTCTCGGCGCCTTCCTTCCAGATCTCCATGGTGAGCTGCTGGCCCTCCTGGGGGGAGATCAGCCAGGACCGCAGGGCCACCGTCCCCAGGGGTTCGAAGGCCCCCCGGATGTGTTCCAGGGCCGACAGCTTCAGCGCGCGCCAGTTGCGGTCGCGCAGCATGGCGCCGGGGTAGGAAGGCGCGTAATCGCGGGGCACGCGGTTGGATTTGAGAAAGGTCCGCACCGAGGTGAACGACAAGACGATGAACATCAGCAGCAGGATCGTCGTGCAGGTCAGCCCCGTGCGGACCTTGCGGCGTTTCATGTTGGACACGCCCAGCATGAAGGCCGTGTACGCGGCGCCGACCCGGCCCACGTCCGCGGTGTGGACGCGTTGGCGGGCCAGCTTCATCTGTTTCATCTGTTCTTCGAATCGGGTCGCCGCGATGAAGATCACCAGCGCCGACAGGGCGAGGATGACCACGGCCAGCAGGATCACCTCCGGCGTTCCCGAGATCCGGAAGGCGGGGTGCACCCATCGAAGCGCCAGGTAGACGGCCAGAAAGATTCCCGCCACGCCTAGGATGCGCATGCGGATGTCGGCGAAGGTGAAGAAGAGCCGTTCCCCGAAGAAGGCGAACGGCAGGAGCATCGCCATGTAGAAGACGACGCCCTTGATCACGTCGTTGGCCGTGCCCTTCACGTCGGGATAGGCGCGCGACTCGATGGCCAGCGCCGCGCGGGCTTCCCGCATGAAGGAGGCCCAGTCGAGCCGCTTGCGGGCGTCGGCGGCCCTGGCGAGGTGTTCGGAGGCGCGCTGGTGGAGGGTCGACAACCGTTCGTTCCGCACGCCGGTCTTTCTCAGGGCCCGCATGCGGAACTCGTTCAGGTCGTACATGTCCTGCGCGGCGACGTAGGCCGGCTCGACGATCCGCCTGGTTTCCGGAACGGGGAACCCGACGCCTTCCGCGTCGTCCTTGCGCGTCGACCCCCGGCAGTCGAGCAGGAGCATCCGCAGTCCCAGGATGCTGGATCCCAGACCGATCTTGAGCCGTTCCCCGGGGCGGCCGTAGACCAGGGCGTAGGGATGCGAGACCGAACTCCGCGCCCAGGGCGTCACCGGCGGGAAATCCAGTCCGTAGGCGAACGGCTGCGAGTTGCCCGCATCGAAGATGCTCATCTGGTCCATCTCGACCATGTAGCGGGGATCGATCAGGTCGAACAACTCGATCGGCGCGGCCCGGAAGAGAACGACGGTATCGTGCTTCTTGTACCGGAAGTCGAAGACGACCTGCAGCGGGAAACGTTCGTTGCCCTCGATCCCGCGGTCCGCGGCGAGGACGATGTCGCCGGTTTCGGGGTCGAGCGCGTAGCCGCCGGTCTCGCGCACGTTGAAGTTGTAACAGCCCTGCAGGGTGAAGACCCCGTTGGTATCGGTCATCGACAGCCAGTGGGGCCGGACGCCGGCGTAGCTGCGTTTCATCCCGACCTGCAGCACGCCGATGGCGCCGGCGACCGGGTCGTCGGGGATGACGCTCTTGCGCGGGTCGAAGGTCACGAGGCGTCCCTGGAAGGTTCCGACCTCTTCCATGAGGCCGAGACGTTCCTTGCCCAGGTCCGGTTCGCGGACGAAGGCGTGCAGGGCCGGAACGAGGAAGCGCACCTGGTTTTCGAGACGGCGGTAATCGATCCGGTCGGCGGTGTCGTGGGGCGTGTCGACGCGGGGCCGGACGTCGCCGCTGGTGAAGAGGTTGATCGCCGGGGTGTTGCCCAGGGTGAAGATGCCGCCGTCGAGAGCCAGGTCCCATGCGGTGAACGAGTGCCAGTCGGCGCCCCGCTCGGGCCGGACGAGGTTCTTGTAGAGCCGGTAGACCGGTCGTCCGAGCGGTTCGGAGAGTTTCTCGGCGTAGTGGGCGAAATCCTCGGCATAAGGCGTGAAGAACTGGTCGACCTTCGGGTTCATCCTCCAGAAGCGGAAGGCGTCCCGATGCCACAGGGCCACGGTGTCGTTGTCCGTCGAGAGGTCGATGGCCGCCAGGGTGGCGTTCTCGATCGGTTCGCGCACGGTGAGTTCGTCGAAGGGGGAGACCCCGACCCGCAGGTGCCGGTAGAGGTATTCGGTGGCGCCCGACATGCCCAGGAAATGCGCGCCGGCGGCCAGGAAAAGGATCGGGCGCGGCGCCGGATGTTCGCGGTAGATCCGGGCCAGCTCCAGGAAAGCGGCGTAGCCGCAGGCGGCCGTTGCGCCCGGCGCCAGGGCCGGGACGATGCTCATCGAATCGTAATAGGTTTCGATGATGAAGGGGGAATCCGCCGCCTCGGGATCGGTCCCTTCGAGCCGGGCCACGATGTTGGCGGTCTCCACCTGCCGCCAGGCGACGCGCGACCGGAGCGTGACCTGCCGTCCCACGACCGAGTTCCTGAGATCGGCCGCCGTTTCGGCGTCCACCCAGAACCGGGGCATGTCGATCGACAGGACGGCCATCTTGTGTTCCGCCTCGAACCGGGTGGCTTCCTCCGGTTCGACGAAGATCACGGCCCGCGCCGCCAGCATGGCGGCGTCCAGCCATCGTTCGCCGGAGTCGAAATCCATCAGGACGATCGACCCGGCGATCTCGCGGCCGTCGTATTCCTCGTAGCGTCCGGTCCGGGCGTCGAGCAGGGGACCCGTGATCCCTTCCGGGGGGGTCTGGCAGGTCCGCACCCGGTTCGGCCAGAGCGCATGCAGCCGGATCCGACCGCCCCCGGGCAGTTCGAGCGTGCTCTTCTCCTCGACCGGGACCGTCACCGTGAAGGGTTCGATCCGCACGTCCTCGTATCCGAGATCCCGCAGGGATTGCACGACCCACGCCGCGGCCTCCGCGGCGCCCGGGTAGCCGGGCACGCGCGAGGGGAACGACGAAAGCTCCTCCACGGTCTTTCGGAGACGATCCGGATCGACCTGTCGCGCCAGGGCGGGATCCGGATCGACGGCCGCCGACGTCGAGCCGGCGAGCAGGATCGCCAGGATCCCGAAGATCGCCGGGAACCGCGCGCGGCGTCCGGGGGGATCAGCGCGTCTCACCACCGTTCTCCTTCCCTTCCTTCTCCAGGCGGTCGCATCGCCGCAGTTCGATCCAGGCGCGGCCCGAGGAGGGGTTCAGGTTGAGTTCGTCGATGAACGCCTCGCGGGCCCGCGCGTACTCGCCGCGTTCCAGGTAGAGTTCGCCGCGGACCAGCCGGATCCCGGCGCGTTTCGGATCGAGTTCCTGGGCGCGGTCGAGCAACTGCAGCGCCCGGTCGAAATCATCCGGCGCCTCGATCCGCGCCAGGTTGGAGAGGGCGTCGACCCGGTCCGGATCGAGTTCGAGCGCCTTTTCGAAGGCGGCGCGCGCCTCGTCGATCCGCTGCATCGCCAGTTCGCCGATGCCGATCCGCGACCAGAGTTCCGCCGTCGGTTCGGCTTCGACTTCGCGGCGCCACAGTTCCAGCGCTCCCTCGGGATCGCCGCGGGCGAACCGAGCGTCGCCCGGCGTCACCCGGGCCGCCTCGGGATCGGGCGGCCGGACCGAGACCATCACCACGCCGACGATCAGCACCAGCGTGGAGAAAACGGCCACGCCGACCACGATCCGCATCGAAAGCGGAACCGTGTGCGCGGGACGCCGTTCGGTCGTGGGCCACGGGCGGCTCATCCCAGCGTAAACCCTCCCACCTGCACGCCGAAGACGGCGCTCAGGATGATCCAGAACCCGGCCGCCGCGAATCCGCCGAGGATCAGCCCCAGGAAGAAGGGACGCAGGCGGCGATAGGTCTTCGGGCCGCCGTACCGGACGATCAGGGCCTTCAGAAGCCACGCGATCGCCACCGAGAACCAGACGTTGTGGATCGGGTGCGTCAGGCCCAGGGCGAAGCCGACCGGATGCAGCGGCCACGCGATGAACCGCGTCCGCATCCAGGTCAACACGACCATGCCCACGCCCCCGATCGCCATGAAGAGGAACTGGTACCAGCCGCGGGGGACCGGGTTCTGCAGCTTGTCGCGGACGAATCCGCCGAAGATGTAGCGCGGGTACCAGGGACTGAACCCCCAGCCGCCCATCGTGCCGCCGCCGTGGTGATAGGCCATCACGAGCACGCCGATCATCGAGGCGGCGAGGCTGACCACGATGGCCAGCAGGATGGCCAGTCCCGTGCGCCGCCCCTGCATCCGGCCGAGATCGGCGAGTTTCAGGCCGTTGGCCGTCGACGCCATCACCATCGTGCGGGTGTCCATGGCCCAGGGGGCCGTCATTCCGAGGGCGCCGATGCCGTGCGGACCGATCGCCGCGGTGCCGAGGGTGTCGATCGTCGCCACCGCGGGGATGACGGGCGCCCGCGCGTAGGCCAGGCCCGCCTGGCAGATGATGCGGGTCAGCCCGAGGAAGACCACCAGGGCCCAGAAGATGAAGATCGCCGCCGTCAGCGCGTTCAGCCCGGACAGCACCAGGAAGCCCTCGAGGGCAATCAGGCAGACGATCGTCCCGAAGACGGCGGTCCGGTAGGAGATGGCCTCGTCGGAGTCGTCGATCTCCCTCCTGCCGAACGCCGATGCGAAGACGTCCCGCAGATGCCGGCGCGCCGTCCACAGGCTCAGCACGACGAGCACCACCATGGCGCCGAGGGCCTGGTTCGACACCTCCTGGCCGCCCGGATCGGAATAGGCCTGCTGCGGCCCGATCGAGAACCCGACCCGGTTCAGGTAGCCCTGCTGAAGGTTCGCCAGCAGCGCGAAGACCCAGATGCTCAGGCCGACGTCGAGGTTCAGAAGGTACGACAGGCCGATCACCTCGAAGAAGACGCGCAACTGCACGTTCCAGGCCCGGTCGAAGATCGGGACCGTCCATCCGAGGGTCGGCGCGGGGATGAAGGGGTAGTAGGCATGGAGCGCCTTGAAGGAGTTCACGATCGCCGGGATCAGGAACCCGATCCACATCACCGGATCGCGGAAAAAGCGCGGCACGGCCTTCGATCCCGGCTCGTCGATCCCGTCGACCATGTCGATCGGGAGCTGCATCAGCGGATAGGTCAGCCGTTCCCGTTCGACCCACTGTTTCCGGAGGATGACCATCAGGCAGACCGACAGGAAATAGACCGACAGGATCAGGGCCGACCAGAGCAGCAGCGGCCGCACCCACGGCTGCCAGGGAATCGCCTCCCCGGGTTTCAGGCCGAGGAAGAACTTCTCCGCGGCCTCCCTGTCGTTCATCAGGAAGGCCTTCGGCAGGTTCGGCAGGATCTCCTCGACCCATCGGTTCGACGCCGTGGCGTAGTAGTAGGGCGCCGCCATCAGGGGCAGGAGGTTCATCGTGAACCCCCACGAGGGGATCGCCGAGGCGATGATCATCATCATGTAGCAGACCAGCAGATCCTGCTGGTTCAGGGCGGCTCCGGGCAGGAAACGCCGCAGGAGGCTGTTCACCACGAAGACCAGCAGGAAGAAGACGAAGACCGCGCCGCCGGTCGAGAAATCGGCGCACATGGGCGAGGTCCGCAGGACGCCGACCCCGAAGGGTTCGCCGAGGCTGATCACCAGGCACAGGAGCACCCCGACGACCAGGGCCTTCGCCGAGATCGGGGTCCCTTCGGCGGAGGAAGGAGCGCCCCCGTTCGCGGCGGGGCGGGTCGAAACATGGCTGTGGCGCTGCGATTGCATGGAGGCGCCGACTGTACCCAATCGCGCGATTGCACTGCAACCTGCGGATCCCCGCGAGGTCGTTACCGGTCCGCGTTCGGCGCCTGCGGCGCGGTCAGTCCGGCTGGAAATTCAGGATGTCGCAGGGGTTGAAGTCGTCGTCGTGCAGGCAACGTCTCCGGACCCGTTCCGCCAGGGTGAACCCGGCGCTTTCCACCTCGCGGACGATTTCCTCGATTCCGAGGGAAGCCAGTTCCATGAGGGGGTGATCGTCGCGGTTGTGTTTCGGATAGATCGAAACGAACCCGGTCGGTTTCAGCAGCCGCCGGATCTCCCGGTAGATCGGCGTCCGGTCGTTCTCGTAATGGATGACGTCGTAGAGCAGGGCGACGTCCACCGCGCCGTCTTCCAGGGGGACGCGGGTCTGCCCGTGCAGCAGCTCCACGTTGTCCAGGCCGAGTTCGTCGAGGATCGCCCGCAGATCCCGCAGGGCGTCTTCGTCCTTGTCGAAGGCGTAGACCCTGCCTCGGGGCCCGACGGCCTTTGCGGCGGGAATCGTGTAGTGGCCCCGGTTGCATCCGAAGTCGAGGAGCGCGTCGCCGGGACGAACGCCCATCGAGGAGAGGAATCGGACCCCCTCGGCGGCGATCCAGCTCTGGACATCCGGGCTCATTCGTACCCCCTTACCCCCGCCACGCGCTGCGCGCCATGGCCACGAAGCGCATCCGTTCCTCTTCACTCATCACGTCGGTCTTTACCTCGACCACGGCGTCGTCCCGGATCCTGCGCACGGCGCTCCGGATGGAATCGGTCAGGAAGCCGAGGATCGGGACGCCGGGAACGGGGAGGTTCAGCGTGAGGGAAACCCGGTCCCCGTCGATTTCGACGTCCTTGATCATCCCGAGTTCGAACAGCGTGTGACGGATCTCGGGATGTTCGATTCGTTTCAGGCTTTCCTCGATCTCCTCTTTGCTTGCGGAAGCAGACATCTCGACGGCTCCTTTCGGAGCGCCTCCCGGCGAAGGCGCGTTTCCCCGTACGCCAGCACCGAAGGGGACGCCTTTTCAAGACGAAAAGGATGCGCCGATCCCGGCCCTTCTTGCGTTCGAACCGGGTTTCCCGCACGATCCATGCGGCCCCGGGAGGCAGGAATGTCCGAAGACACGTCGGCGTCGTCCGCGGAATGGTACTGTGCGAAATGCGAACGGTCCGTCGATGCGGCGGAAGCCCAGGGGATTCAGGCCGGGAATCTGACCGTGTACGTCTGTCCCCGCTGCGGGGATCGTCTGCGGCGATCCCGCGGCGGAGGGATCGTGGCCGACGGCCGATCGCCGATGCGGGTCCTCGCGGGAAACGTCGCATCCCCCTTCGCCGGCGCCGGGAAGGTGCAGATGTTCGTCGGGACCGTGATCCTCGCCGGATTCCATCTCCTGACGATGGCCCTCAGTCTCTTCCCCCTCGTGTCGTTCTTCTTCATGATGGGTTTGTACGGGTACCTGGTTCTGTGGGCCTTCCGGAACATGGCGGCCGCCTCGGACGGGGAGGAGGGACCGGCCGACTGGCCGGACCCGGCCGGCGGCCTGGGCGAGCTTTTCGGGGCGTTCTGGAAGGCCGTCGTCGTCGGGGTGATCTCCTTCGGCCCCCTGTTGGCGTACGTCTTCTTCCGCGCCGGAACGGGAGCGGGATCCGACGCGGCCGCGGAAGGGACCCTCCAGACGGGTCCGATCTTTTACGCCCTGGCCGGACTCGGCTTCTTCCTGGTCCCCCTGCTTGCCATCCAGGTGGGATTGACCGGGAGCGTCCATCCCGCCGGCCTTCTCCTGGCGCCGAAGATCATCGGGAAGGCGCCCGGCCCCTACGCTTTCATCGTGGGGCAACTCGTCGCCTCGAAACTCCTGCTGGACGGCCTCGACGCGTTGTCGGCGCGGGTTCCGGTTCCCGGGGTCGCGTTGATCGCGGGTTCGTTCCTGGAGTTGTACCTTCTGGTGGTGAACGCCCGGGCGTTCGGTCTTTTCTACCGCCTGTTGCAGGAGCGTCCCGCGGAATGAGCCGTCGGGCGGGTCCGGATCCGAGAAGACGGCGGACCGGAACAGGACCGGCCGGGAAAAGGGCGTGATCCCGCGGGCGGGCTGTCGCAGACTCCTCTTCCGGAGCCGCGGTCGCAACCGGCCGTGAGGAGGTCATGAGAGGTTCGCGTTCGGGATCGGCATTCCTCGTTTCGTTGTTCCTGCTCGGAACCGCGGGCCGTGTCGCCGGCGACGGGGATCGTCCCGATATCTACGGGGTCGGTCCGGCCACCGGCGCCTGGATGGTGGCGATCGACGATGAGAACACCGCCGCCTACGAGGCCCGGGCCTTCGAACGCCTGCTCCAGGTCGGCGCCGCGTCGGTCCGCCTCGGGTTCGACTGGCCGTCGCTCGAACCGGAACGGGGACGGTATCGTTTCGACCGGATGGATCCCGAGGTCAACCGGTATGTCGACCACGGCATCACGATCTACGCCATGGTGGTCAACACGCCCGCGTGGGCGAGTCCCACCGGGCGGATGGAACCGGGCTACGCGCCGGTGCCGGAGGCCCTCGACGCCTGGGAAGCCTTCTGCAGGGCCCTTGCCGCCCGGTACCGGGATCGGATCCGGTATTGGGAGGTCTGGAACGAACAGAACGGGTTCGGCTGGAACCAGGAAAAGGGGTTCAACAACGTCGAGGAATTCATCCCCCTGATGCGGGCGGCCTACCGGGGATTGAAGGCCGGGAACCCGGATTGCGTCGTCGGCCTGGGCGGGCTGGACGATGCCGACGGGTACGGCGGGATCTTCGTCCGCCGGATGTACGAAGAGGGTGCGGGCGACCTGTTCGACGCGGTCGGCGATCATCCGTACTCGAAGAAGGGCGACGTCGAGACCACCGCGGTGAAGCTCCGCAAGATCCTGGACGTTCTCGAGGCGCACGGGGATGCCGGCAAACCGCTGTGGCTGACCGAATACGGATGGTCGCGGAACGAAATGACCCCGGAACAGCGCGCCGGTTGTCTGCGCCGGTTCTTCGAGATCCTGCGCGATCCGGAGTTCCGCACGGTGACCAGCGCGCACTACATCGGGATCAGCGATTTCGAACAGCCGCTGGACGACTACGCGTTGTGCGACGTGAACCTGCGGCCGCGGCCGCTTTTCACGGTCTTCCAGGAGGAGGCGGCCCGGGTCCGACACGGATTGCCGATCGGGTTGACGTGGACCGATGCGATCGAGGGGGGCGTGCGGCTGCGATGGCGGACGCGGGAACCGTGTCGGCAGGCGGCGGTCTGCCTTGCCGAGGGGCTTCCGCCGGTCCGCGCGGAGGAACCGGCGGCGCGGGCCGAGCACGACCTGCGGATTCCGGGCCTGGAACCGGGCCGGGAATACCGGGTCGAGATCGTTCCGGCCGACGGGGAACGCCCCGCCTGGACTCCGTCGTGGCGGATCCGGCCCGCGGGCGAAAGCCTGGTGAACGCGGGCTTCGAGACCGGGTTCGCGGACGGGATCGCCGATGGCTGGCGGATCGAGGGGCGCGGCGTCGCCAGGAAGGTGACGGACGCCAAGCCGGGCGAGGTGCGGTCGGGACGCAGCGCGCAACTGATCGTGATGCCCCGGGGGCATCGTCTCGACGAGACGATCCGCCAGGATCTGCGGGTTCCCGCCGGGGCGCGGAGGCTGGCCTTTTCCGCCTGGGTGCGGTGCGTGGACAGCGATTCGAACGATCCCCCGCGCACGACGATGCGGGTCGGGATCGATCCTTCCGCCGGAAAGGGAGAAGGCGTCCGGTGGTCGGATCCGGCGCCGGGCGACGGCGCGTGGCATCGTCCGGCGGTCGAACTCGAGAACCCGGCGGGCGTGGTGCGGGTGATGATCCGGGTCCGCAGCGCGGAGCCGGGAGGGATCTTCTATTTCTTCCTGGACGACGCGGCCGCGACGTGGGAATGACGCCCGGGTCCGTCGCGCGCGCGGCGCCGAGCGGATTTCACGCGTGGCCCGGACCGGACGAGGTCCCGCGATCCAGCCGGAAGGCCCCGGGAAGATGAGCGCCGAGCGTCGTGCGCCGGGGCCGGGCGGGATCTTCCGGATCGACGCTTTCGACGGGGCAATCGTCGGAGGCGAACTCGGCGAGGACCTGGCGGCAGGCGCCGCAGGGCCAGGGAGCCCCGGGGGCGGCGACGACGACGCGCCGGATCCGGCGGGATCCCGCCGTCACCATGGCGCCCACGGCCGATCGCTCGGCGCAGATCGTCAGGCCGTAGGACGCGTTCTCGACGTTCGCCCCGGCGAAGATCCGGCCGTCTTCGGTTTCGATCGCGGCGCCGACCCGGAAACCCGAGTAGGGGGCGTGTGCCCTCTCCCGGGCCGCCAGCGCCCCGGCGACGAGGGGATCTCCGGTCCCGGGCATCAGGGGATCCTCCGCATCATCTCGGTCAGCAACCGGACGAGTTCCTTCGCCGTGCGGGAGACGACCTCGAGAACCTCGTCGTGGGAAAGGGGCGTTTCCGCCAGGCCCGCGGCCCGGTTCGTGATGCAGGAGATCCCGAGCGTCTGCAGGTTTTCCTTCCGGGCCATGATGGTCTCCCCGACCGTGGACATTCCCACCGCGTCGGCGCCGAGGCGCCGGAGCATACGGACCTCGGCCGGCGTCTCGTAGGTCGGCCCGGCGACGGCCGCGTAGATCCCGTGGGCCACGGTCACCCCGGCGGCCTTGGCGGCGAGATCCAGGAGGCTCCGCAGGGAGGGATCGTACGCGTCGGTCATGTCCACGAAGGGCGATCCGCCTTCCGGCGGAAGGGCGGTCAGCGGGTTGCCTCCCGTGAGGTTGATGTGGTCGTCGATCACCATGATCCGCCCGGGAACCAGGTCTTCCCGGATACCGCCCGCGGCGTTCGTGAGAAGGATCGTTCGCACGCCGCAGGCGGCGGCCAGGCGGATCGGGGCGGTGGTTTCCCACCAGGACCAGCCCTCGTGGGGATGGCAGCGGCCCAGGAAACAGAGAACCCGCCGTCCGCCGCACCGGCCTGCGACCACGCGCGCGGCGTGGCCGGGGGTCCGCGGGGCGGGGATGCCTTCCAGCTCGGCATAGGGAACCGTGACGGGGTCCTCCAGCGCCTCGGCGATGCCGCTCCAGCCCGATCCGAGCATCATGGCCGCTTGCGGAAAGGGATCTCCGACACGCTTCTTCAGTTCCTCGACGGCCTGGGACAACTCGTTCTTCATGATCTTCTTTCCTCCCGAAATGCCCCGAGGATCCGGGGCGGCACCGGGACCGGTTCCTGCGCGACGACGACGGCGTCCCGGAGAAGACGCCGGATTTCATCGAGTTCTCCGGCGGCGCGGGCGTGGATCCGGAAGACCGGTTCGCCGCGTTCGACGGCGTCTCCCGTCTTCCGGAGGGTTTCGACGCCGACGGCGGGATCGATGCCGTCGGTGCTTTTCCGCCGCCCGGCGCCGAGCATCAGGCAGGCCCACCCCACGGCGTCGGCGCGGACCTCGCGGAGGAACCCGGTCGCGGGCGCCGCGATCTCCTCGACGCGGGGCGCGGCGGGGAGGAGCCCGGGATCGTCGACGACCCGCGGTTCCCCGCCGTGGGCCTCGATCATGCGGCGGAAGATCTCCAGGGCCCGTCCGCTTTCCAGGGCGTCCCGCGCCCGACTCCCGGCGTCGCCCCGGGTGGAATCCGGAAGCCCCAGGAGAATCATTTCCACGGCAAGAAGGATCGTCAGTTCGGCCAGGTCGCGGTCTCCCTCTCCGCGCAGGATCTCGATCGATTCCCGCACCTCGAGGGCGTTGCCGGCGCACCGTCCCAGGGGTTCGTCCATGGAGGTGACGATCGCGGTGGTGGGACAACCCGCGCCGGCGGCCACCTCGCGCAGGCTCCGCGCCAGGGTCTCCGCCTCGGCCCGGGTTTTCATGAAGGCGCCCCGTCCGCACTTCACGTCAAGAACGAGTCCGTCGAGGTCTTCCGCCAGCTTCTTGGAAAGGATGCTCGCGGTGATCAGGGGAATCGACGGCACGGTGCCGGTCACGTCCCGCAGGGCGTAAAGCTTCCGGTCGGCGGGGGCGAGGTCGGCGGTCTGGCCGATGATGGAGCATCCGACGCGCTCGACGACCGCGCGGAACTCGTCGGGGGACAGGTCGGTGCGGTAGCCCGGGATCGATTCGAGCTTGTCGAGCGTGCCTCCGGTCAGACCGAGGCCGCGGCCGGAGATCATGGGGATCCGCAGACCGCATGCGGCGGCGATCGGCGCCAGCGCCAGCGAGACCTTGTCGCCGATCCCGCCCGTGGAATGCTTGTCGATCTTCGGTCCGGGAATCCCGGAGAAGTCCAGGCGGATCCCGGAATCGGTCATGGCGCGGGTCAACGCCACGGTTTCGTCGGCGTTCATCCCCCGGAAATAGACGGCCATGGCCAGGGCGGCCATCTGGTAGTCGGGGATGTCGCCCGCGGTGAACCCTTCGATGAAGAATCGGATTTCCGCGGGCGAGAGGGTTTCCCCATCCCGTTTTCGCTCGATGATCCGTTGAGAAATCATTGGCGAAAGATACTCTTCCGGGCGCGCCTGCGCCAGTCGCGCGGGGAAGAACGCCCCCGCCGCGGGCGGCCCGATCCCGGTTGCGGCCCGCGGGAGGAGGGATCAGCGGATCCGCGGCGCGGTTCCGCGGGGCATCGGCGTCAACCCGAATTCCGAGGCGATCGACTGCGCGACGTCGGCGAAGGTTTCGCGCAGCCCGAGGTTCCTCGGGACGACCCGGGGGCCGGCGACGAGCAGGGGAACGTGTTCCCGGGTGTGATCCGTTCCCCGGAAGCAGGGATCGTTGCCGTGATCGGCCGTGAGGATCAACAGGTCGTCGTCGCGGAGTTCCTCGATCCAGGAGGGAAGGAAATCGTCGAAGGCCTCCAGCGCCCGCGCGTAGCCCCCGGCGTCGCGGCGGTGGCCGTAGAGCATGTCGAAATCGATCAGGTTCGCGAAGACGAGGCCCGAGGGGATGTCGGCGAAACTCTCGAGGGCGCGGATCAGGATCTCCCCGTTGCCGTGGGCCGGGACCTCCCGGGTGAACCCGCGATGGGCGAAGATGTCGGGGATCTTGCCGATGCCGACGACGTCGAACCCTTCGTCGACGAGCGCATCGAGGACGGTCGGGCGCGGCGGCGGCAGGGTGAAATCCCGCCGGTCCTCCGTGCGGCGGAAACTTCCGGGCCGTCCCTCGAAGGGGCGCGCGATGACCCGGCCGACGTCGTAGTCGTTGCAGACGTCCCGGGCGATGCGGCAGATACGGTAGAGCTGCTCGAGCGGGACCACGTCGACGTGCGCGGCGATCTGGAAGACCGAATCGGCCGAGGTGTACGCGATCGGCCGGCCGGTGCGGAGATGCTCGGGGCCGAGGCGTTCGATGATCTCCGTGCCCGAGGCCGCGAGATTGCCGAGGAACCGGGTCCCGGCGCGTCGTTCGATCGCCTCCATCATTTCCGCCGGGAAGGAAGGGGGGCCCGGCGGAAAGAAGCGCAGGGGACGGTCGGCGATCACCCCCGCCAGTTCCCAGTGGCCGACGAGGGTGTCCTTTGCGGGAGACGCCTCCCGCATCGATCCGTGGGCGGCGGTCGGGGGACGTGTTGAAGGGGGCAGGAGGGACATGTCCCGCCCTGGCGCGGCGCCGGCCGCGGCGACCAGGCCGAGTTCCAGGAGGTTCGGGATCCTCGGCCTTGCGCAGGCGAAGAGATGTCCCAGGGTGTCGGCCCCGCCGTCCCCGAAATCGGGCGCATCGGGCATTTCTCCGACGCCGAATCCGTCAAGGACCACCAGGGCCGTCCGCATGCCGGATCAGTCCCCTTCCGTCGGGGCGAGTTCCTGCGTGACGATGGCGACGCTGCGGCTTGCGCCCAGTCGGTCGGCGCCCGCCTCGACCATGGCCAGGGCGTCGGCCGCGGTGCGGATTCCGCCGCTGGCCTTCACGCCGAACCCGGGACCGACGACCCGGCGCATGAGGCGGATATCCTCGATCGTCGCGCCGGAACCGAGGAATCCGGTCGAGGTTTTCACGAACGATGCGCCGGCCTCGACCGCGAGGCGGCATGCGGTTTCCTTCTCTTCGTCCGTCAGGAGGCCGGTCTCGAGGATGACCTTCACCGGGCGGCGCGCGGCCTCGACGACGGCGCGGATCTCGTCGGCGACGGCCGCGGTCCGGCCCTCCTTCAGCCGGCCGATCTGGAGGACCATGTCGATCTCCCCGGCGCCCGCGGCGACGGCGCGGGCCGCTTCTTCCGCCTTGATCTCGGGCAGCGTGGCGCCGAGGGGGAAGCCGACCACGGCGGCGACGGCGATCTTCGTATCCCGGAGGCGGGCGGCGCATCGTTCGACTCGCACGGGATTCACGCAGACGGCGGCGAAGCCGTATCGGATGGCCTCGTCGCAGAGCCTGTCGACATCGCTCCCGGTGGCCTCGGGCCGCAGGAGGGTGTGATCGATCAGCGGCGCCAGGCGCCGTCCGATCGCGGTCATCGGAATCGTGTCCCCGGACATGGCGGCCTCCTTGTTCGCTTGTGGACGGGCCCGAAAGCCATTATACGGGCGGACAGAGGCCTGCCAACGGTGCGGTGCGAGGGACCCGGCGCCCGGCCGGCGGCGGCCGCCGCGGGAGAGGGCATGGGCGAGCAGAACCGGCGCGAGGAGAGGATTCACCCGGCATGGCGGACCTGGATGGGTCGGACCGTGGTGGTGGATACGGATTCCCAGTACGTCTACCTGGGGAAGTTGACCGCGGCGGACGAGGATTGGGTTGTCCTGGAGAACGCCGAGGTGCATGATATCGGCGAGTCGAGGACGACCCGCGAGCAGTACCTCTGCGAATGTCTCGAATTCGGGATCCGACCGAACCGGGGATGCGTGTGGGTTCTGCGCGAGCGGGTGGTGAGCATCTCGCGTCTGGAGGACATGGAACGGTTCTGAGGGGGCGGGGTCTTTTCGTGTTGTCGCAAGTCTCCGCCCGTGCTAAGGAGGGGGTCGTCGCTGCCGGGGAGACCCGCAGCCGGAACCAGCGATACGTATGAGCCATCCCATCGACGCGCTCTTCGAGCTGCAGGAACTGGAACTCGCCCTCGAGGAGAGCAAGACCACGTCGTCGAGCGGCCGCAAGGCCGAAGCCGATCTCAGCGGCCGGATCTCCGAGCGCCGTCGACAAATCGACCCCGCCCATCTCTCGGTCTACGACCGGATCCGGCAGCGTTACACGATTGCGATCGTCGCGGTGCACGAGGGGAAATGCAGCGGGTGTTTCCTGGCCGTGCCCCGCGGATCGATCCTCGAATCCCAGAGGACCGGATCGCTTCTGGCCTGTCCTCACTGCGGTCGTCTCTTGAAGCCTCAATGATTCTGTGACCCGCCGCGGCGAAAGGCCGTGTTCAGGCGATGGATCGACACGGAGACCTGATGGACGTTCTGCGATTTACCGACGAGAAACTTCTGCTTCCGAATCTCCAGGTCAAGACGGCCGAAGAGGCCATCGGCGTCCTGTGCGACGCGCTCGAGACCGAAAAGATGATCCGCAACCGGGACGAATTCATGAAGGCCGTCCTGGCCCGCGAAGCGCTCTATCCGACGGCCGTGGAGAAGGGGATCGCCTTCCCCCATGCGCGCGGGCAGCACGCGACCCGCCTGGCCTTCGCCGTGGCGACGATCCCCAAGGGGGTTCCCATGAAAGCCCCCGACCGCCGGCGCACGCGGATCATGTTCCTCGTCGGGGTTCCGGACTTCTCGGCGGGAGTCTATCTCCAGCTCCTGTCGCTGCTGGCCGGGTTCGTCCACCGGGAGGAGTGGCGCGAGAAACTTCTGGCGGCCGAAACGCCGCAGAAGATTTACAGACTCCTCCAGCACGTCGGCTGAACCGATCCCTTCCGCCCCGGATGGGGACGGCGGCCGCCGGAGCGCCCCGTCGTCGTCCTTCTACGCCGGCGCCGCCTCCGCCTTCGGATTCGCGCCATACCGGTTCGAACCGGCCTCGCTGTCCGTGACGTAGAAGACCAGCAGAACGATGAATCCCACCACGGGCACGAGTCCGATGAGGATCCACCAGCCGGATCGGCCGGTATCGTGAAGGCGACGGACCGACACGGCCAGACTCGGCAACAGGACCGCCAGGAGATACAGGGACGACAACACCCCGTAGCCGCCGGCCTGGATGGTCCCCAGCATCCCGTCGATGAACGTGAGCACAAGGGCGATGATGAAGTTGATCAGAGCGAACATCCAGAATTCCCGCCGCCGCGCGCGGCCGGTGAAAACGGCGTACTTCTTGAGAACCTCGAGATACCAGTTCATTTCCCCCTCCTTCGCCGTCCATGGCGGACGCACTCCGGCAGCATACAGGCGGAATCGCCCGGTTACAAGCGGCGGGTCCCCCCGCGTTGCCGGTGCGGCCGGCGGGATCCGACGTCGGGGGGGCGCTCAGGGAAACGAGGGATGGATCCCCCGGGCTTCGAGAACCTCCCGGAACGGGTCCGGACCCGCGCCCTCGCGTTCGAGCTGCGACCGGATCCACATCTCCAGCTTCTCGACATGGTCCGCGACGAGGTCCGGTCGCTTGAAAGCGAGATTCTCCGTCTGACAGGGATCCGCCCCCATGTCGAAGAGCTGGTATTCCTCGAAGCCGTAGTCCAGCGGATCGTACGTGCGGATCATGAGGTGATCCCTCGTTCGAACGGCCCGCTGGACCGCGTAGAGGGCGTGCCCCCACACGAGGAAATCCCGGCCGCCGCGGGGTTCCCCGGCCACGTTCGCCGCGAAGGAGACGCCGTCCCATTCCCCGGGGATCGGGATTCCCAGCAGGTCGCAGATCGTGGCCGGCAGATCGACCTGGGTCGCCGGGACGTCCGATTCCGCCCCGGCCGGCGCGCGGTCGGGCCATCGGATGATCAGCGGGATGCGGTGAATGCATTCGTCCGCGCAGACATGGTCGGAATAGATCCCGTGCTCGCCGAAGGCGTCGCCGTGGTCCGCGGTGATGACGACCGCCGTATCGTCGAGAACCCCCTGCCGATCGAGTTCGTCCAGGACGAGTCCGAGATGATGGTCCGCGTACGCGATCGCCGCGTCGTAGCCCGTGACAAGCCGTTCGAAATCCGCCCGGGACCGTACGGCCCCCGGCATCAACGGGACGGAACTGCGGTGTCCGGGGAACTGGGAGAGGGCCGTAAAGGGGCCCCGGATGGATTGATGGCGTTCGATGGCGGCTTCGTCCGGCCAGGATTGCGGTACGGGATGATCCCGGAACCGTTCCGCCCAGGAAGGATCCACGTTGTAACAACGGTGGATATCCCAGTAGTTGATGTGCAGCAGGTAATCGTCCCGACGGCCGTTCCGCCGGATCCAGCGGAGGACCGGTTCGTTGACTTCTTCGGCGGTTTCCTCGCCGCCCTTGAGGTTGGGCGTGTGGAAGCCGGTCCATCCGCAGGTGAACCACCATGCGTTGTGCCGGTCGGCGAAGTTGGAGAAACTGAAGGTGTCGATCCCGTGCCTGCGCAGAAGCCGGGGAAACATCTCGTTTTCCGGCTCGGGACCGACGTACGACCGGCAACGGATCCGCAGACGGGATCCCGGGCCGTGGTTCGTGACGATTCCGTTGTGGATTCCGAACCGGCCGGTCGCCCAGCCGGCCCGCGACGGCAGACAGGGCGAATCGGCGCAGTAGTAGCTGGAAAAGCGGATGCCCTCCCGCGCGACGGAATCGATCCGGGGCGAGGTGGGGCGTTCGTAGCCGTAGCAACCCAGATGATCGGGTCTCAGGCAATCGAGATCGAACAGGACGATCCTCATCTTCCCTCTCCCGTGAAACGGGGCGGACGTGCCGGCCGCACCCGGTATGCCTCCCTGCGCCCGGACGGTTTGCGCCGTCCGGATCCCGGAAACGGCAGGGTACCCGGAATCGAGGTCCGGATGCGACGCCGGATCCGGCACCGCCTGAGGGGGGGCCTCGATCCACGTCGCAAGTGGCTGGGCCCGAAGCGCATGTCGCCCGCGCCCCTGGCGGGATCCTGCGATATGCGCCCTACACGACCGGCCCGTCGGAGGGTAGAGTGAACGAATGATTCCCGTTTCGAAACCAGGCATCCTCCCGGAGACAGCCCGTCTCCCGGGATCGAGCGGTTTGCGGATCCGCCCGGGGGGGGCGTCGTGACGACCGAAGCTCCGGCGGACTTCCTTTACGTCGATACCGACGCCCGCATGGAGCAGGCCCTGCGGATCCTCGACGCGGCCCGCAGCGTCGCCCTCGACACCGAGGCCGACAGCCTTCACAGCTATCACGAGAAGGTCTGCCTGATCCAGATCAGCGTCAACGGTTCGCACTTCATCGTCGATCCCCTCGCGGAGGCGGATCTCGCTCCGTTGCTCCGCCGGCTGGCGTCTCTCCGGCTGATCCTGCACGGGGCCGACTACGATCTGCGGATGCTGCGCGGATCGTTCGGGTTCCGGCCGGGCGGGGAGATCTTCGACACGATGCTCGCCGCCCAGCTTCTCGGATACGACGGGATCGGTCTGGCCGCGGTGGCGCAGAACATCCTCGGGGTGACGCTCAGCAAACGGGGTCAGCGGTCCGACTGGTCGCGGCGCCCGTTGACGACGGCCCAGTTGCGCTACGCCGTGGACGACACGCGATACCTGCCGGAGATCGAGGGCCGTCTTCGGTCCGAGCTGAAACGCAAGGGACGGCTCGAATGGCATCGCGAGAGCTGCGAACGCATGGTGCAGGCCACCGCGCAGGATCATCCGGCGCGGGACCCCGAGGATGCCTGGCGGATCCGGGGGCTCCAGGGGCTGAATGCCAGGGAACTCGCCTGCGTTCGGGAGATCTGGCGATGGCGCGAACGGGAAGCGGAGAAGGCCGACCGTCCGCCCTTCAAGATCATGCCGAACCAGCAGATCGTCCAGTTGTCGCAGTGGGCGGTCGCCCATCCCGATCTGCCGCTCTCCGAAGGGCCGAAATTGCCGCGGCACTGCACGGGACGGCGCTTCAAAGGACTGGAATCGGCGATCCGCCGGGCGCGGGATCTGCCCGAGTCGAAGCTGCCGGAACATCGACGGGGCCGGTGGACGCGTCCCTCGGGACCGGACATCCGTCCCCAGCTACAGTATCTGCGGGAGAAAACCGCCGGGATCGCCCGGGATCTCGGGATCGAACCCTCCGTTCTGGCTCCCAAGTCGGCCCTGGCCGCCCTGGCGCGCGAACGCCCCGAGGATCTGGAGGGCGTGATGCGATGTTCCCACCTGATGCGGTGGCAGGCCGAATTCCTCCTGCCGGTCGTCCGCGGGATGCCCGCCCCGTGACCTTCGGGTCCTTCGCGGGGGCCCGCCGATCCGGTTTCACCTCCTCGACGCGTCGTGTTTCGGCGTGCTTTTTGCTGTATGCTTCCTTCGGGACGATGGGAGGCTTCGTGGGCAGGATGATGGATCAGAATCAGATTCCCATTGCGGACAAGGTCGCCATCCTGAGGATGGTTTCGCAGGCCAGGACCCTCGACGGCAAGGCGAAGATCGACGGGTACATGCTCGATCATGCGCTGAAAGTCACGGGCGACAGCATGCTCGATCACTACCGGAAACGCATGGGAGGCTTCCGCGCCATCCTCGACATCCTCGCCAGGGAGGGGTCGCTGCAGAAACACGGCGCGGGCTACATGATGACCGAAACGGGTTGGAAGAACCTGAAGACGAAGTACGGCACCTACTCGGCCGAGATCGGCGACATGCCGATTTGAATCGTCACTCTTCTTCCGGAAGGCCCGGGGCGTCGAACCGGACGACGACCACGTCCTCCGGCGGGATCCGCACGGTGAACGAGGATTGCCCGTCCGCGTCGTCGGGACGGATCCGCCCCTCGCCGATTTCCACCCGCGGATTCCCGATTCCGTCCCGCCCGCGCACCCGCGCCTCCGCGGCGCTTGCGCCGTGATTCGCCAGGGCGACGACGACGGACCCGGTTCCCTGCCGGGAAGCGACCCAGGAGACGTCGCCCGGGTTGTCCACCGCGACCGGGCCCCGGCGGGCCGTCGCGGCGATCCAGTCCCTGAAGAACGACAGCGGCGCGGTCTGTCCGCCCCAGCCCTCGAGCATGTATTCGGGGGTCGCCATCCAGACCTGTCCCCGGCCGAACCGCTTGCGCAGCAGGACCGGACGATCGTTCTCGTCGACGGCGACGATCTCCGCATCCCGGCGAAGCACGCGGCACGAGGCGAAGAAGGGCTCGTCGTACTCCGTTCGATCCATGCCCGGGATCGGACGGAGCAGGCGGATCTTCGAACCCGCGTAGATCACCTCTCCGTAGTGCCATTGGGGATCCCCGGAGATCCGGACGCCGAGAAACGCCTCGTCCTCCTGGAAGACGCCCCGTTCGTCCAGGAGATGGTACACGTTCAACAGCAGCGTTCCGCCGCCGGCGACGTAGTCGCGCAGGGTCCGCCGCAGCCCGGGATTCATGTCGATTCGCCCCAGCAGCACGACCGCGGGATAGGCCCGCAATCGTTCGGCGTCGATGTCGGCCGCCACGATGTCGAAGGGGCCCAGCGGCGTGGCGGCGAAGTATCCCGGGTAGATGTCCGTGCGCTCGCGTACGCTTTCGGCGGTTCGCATGAATCCGGGCAGCAGAAGGTTCACATATTCCCGGAACATTCCGTCGGCCCGCGGCTCGATCGGCAGGCGTCCCCAGACCGATTCCCGCAGGTTCCAGTTCTGCCACAGATGCGGGGGTTCCCAGCCGTGATCCTCGTCGACCATCACGGCGAGGGGGACGAGCGGACGCATCGGTTCATCGTGCCCGCGGGCGTATTCCCACAACCCCTTGAGTTCCTTCCCCCAGGCGGCCAGGCGGTATCCGCCCCCCGGATCCCGCGAGAAGATCGGCTCGGTTTCCTGCATGGTGATCAGGCGCGCCCCCGAGACGAACGACAGGTAGAGGGCGCGGCGAAACTCCGAGACCGAATGCCCGCCTCCGGGTTGGGCGGGCTTCGCCGGCCAGAGTTCCTTGTCCTCGCAGGGAACCTGTCCCCAGAACCACGGCGACACCCATACGCCCCAGTCCCGCCCGAACTGCCGGGCGCCCCCGCGCATCAGGGCGAGCTGCAGCTCGGTCGTCGTCAGATGTTCGAAGAGTTCCGCGATCGGAAGATCCGCGCCGATCCGGAAGGCGCTCAGGTGATGGGTGACGCAGACGTTCGGGATGTATGCGGCCCCGAAGGCGTCGTAGAGATTCTTCTGGCGCAGCAGCTCCGCTTCGAAGGCCCTCCGCCCGCCGGCGCGGTCCGTGTAGGCCCACCCCGACGGGGTCCGCGCCTGGAAGATCGGCCGGATCATCTGCTGCAGGAGATCCGCATCGAGTTCCTCGGCATGCAGACCGACGAAGAGATCGCCCGCCCGGCGCGCGATTTCCAGGACGGTTCGCCGATCGTGGTAATCGACGGAACAATGGCCGCCCCTCGGGAACCCGCCGCCGCGTTCGACCGCTCCGAGCCCGCGGCGTTCGGTGATCATGAACGACAGGCCCCTTTCGATGCACGCATCCACGTCGGCGAAGATGTCGTGCTCGTCGTTCCAGGGCGTGTTGCCCATCGTGTACCCCCTGGCGGGGATCCAGACGAAATTGCCGACGCCCAGGTCCGCCAGGGCGCGGATGTTCTCCGTCCCGTGGGCATGGCCGCCGATCAACAGCTTCATGGCCGCGTTTCCCTCCAGGGGTTGCGCCGCGACCGCCGCCGCCAGAAACCAGGCCGCAGGCAGCCCCCGGCGCGGGGACCGCCCGCGCCGGACCGCCCGCCGCAGGATCCGGATCGCCGGCGGCGCAAGGCAGATCCGCCGCGGGGACTGTGTTCGGATCATGCGGATTCTCCTTTCGCGGGGAGTCGACGCCTGTCGCGCGCCGGAAGCATAGAGAACTCCCGGGGGCGGCGGCCATCCGTCTTTTCGGCGGCTCCGCTCCCCCGGCGGACGCCGCGTGTTGGGACCGGATTTCATCCGGGTTCCGGGGTATGATGAAAGCGGGCGGCGACCATGGTCGTTGCGGCGCCCGGACCGGTTCGATTCGAATGCCCGCGATGCGACGGGCGTTTCCGCGCCGGCGGGAAAGGAGTGTTCGATGATCGAGGATCTCGTGCTGAAGACCCGCAGCTACCGTCGATTCCGGCAGGACGAGCCCGTCGGGATGGATACGCTCCGCCGGCTGGTGGACCTCGCGCGGATCACGGCTTCCGCGGCGAATTTCCAGCCGTTGAAATACATCCTCTCCGCGGATGCGGATCGCAACGCGCGCATCTTTCCCCACCTGAAATGGGCGGGATACCTGCGGGACTGGCCGGGGCCCGCGGAAGGCGAGCGGCCGGCGGCCTACGTCGTCATCCTCTGCGACACGCGGATCAGCCGTTCCCCCGGCTGCGACCACGGCATCGCCGCGCAGACGATCCTGCTCGCGGCGGCGGAACGGGGGATCGGGGGGTGCATGATCGGATCGATCGACAAGGAAAAGCTCCGTGCGGAACTCGGGATCGAGCCCTTCCACAGCATCGTTCTGGTCGTCGCCCTCGGCTACCCCGCCGAGAAGGTCGTGCTGGAAACCGTGGGTCCCGACGGCGACATCCGGTACTGGCGCGACGAAGAGGGGGTGCACCATGTCCCGAAACGTCCTCTCGAGGAGGTGATCGTCGAGCCCGGCCCATCGGAGACGGCGTGACCCCGGCGGCGTCTTCGGGAGCCCCGCGCCCCGTCGAATCCTCCATCCGGCAGGGAACCCATTCCATGAAACCGAACGCTCCGAACATCGTCCTGATCCTCACCGACCAGATGCGGGCCGACTGCCTGAGCGCGGCGGGACATCCGGTGGTCGAAACGCCGTACCTCGACATGCTTGCGGCAAGGGGGATCCGGTTCACGGCCTCCTACAGCGCCTGTCCCTCGTGCATCGCGGCCCGCGCCACCATCTTCACCGGTCTGCGTCCCTCGACGCACGGCAGGCTGGGATACCGGGACCGCGTTCCGTGGCGTTATCCCCGGACCCTGCCGGCGATCCTCTCCGAGGCGGGGTACCAGACCCATTGCGTCGGCAAGACGCATTTCTATCCGCAGCGGGCCCATCTCGGGTTCCATTCGCTGGAATCGTACGAGGGGTGGCAACGGTTCGATCCCGGCTACGAAAGCGACTACGCCGTCTGGCTGCGGGAACGGACGAACGGCCGGGTGGAGGAGATCGATCACGGCGTCGACGCCAATTCCTGGTACGCCCGGCCGAGTCATCTGCCCGAGGAACTCCACAACAACACGTGGGTGGTCACACGGGGGATCGATTTCCTCCGGCGCCGCGATCCGACCCGTCCCTTCTTCCTGAACCTTTCCTTCCACCGGCCCCACGCGCCGGTCGATCCGCCGCGGGCGTTCTTCGATCTCTACCGGGACCGGGAACTCCCGCCGGTGCCGGTCGGCGACTGGGCCTCCCGCCACGACGTCCCCGTGGACGACGTCAACGCCTGGCGGGGCCGGCTGCCGCAACGGGCCCTGGACCGGTTGCGCCGCGCCTATTTCGCGCAGATCGCCCATATCGACAACCAGATCGGCCGGTTCCTGGTCGCGCTGCGCCATGCCCGGACGGGGCCGACCTGGATCCTCTTCACCTCCGACCACGGGGAGATGCTCGGGGATCATCACCTCTTCCGGAAGACCTTCGCGTACGAGGGTTCCGCCGGGACGCCGCTGATCCTGTGTCCCCCCGGCCGGGCCGATCGCCACGTCTGCGGCGCTCCCGTGTCGCAGACGGACATCCTGCCGACGATCCTGGAGATCGCCGGGGCGCCGGTTCCCGCGGAGGCGGAGGGAAGAAGCCTGCTGCCGCTGCTCTCGAACGACCCGGAGTCGGTCGGCTGGCGCGACGCGGTGCACGGGGAACACTCCCCCTGCTACGCGGCGGACCACGGGATGCAGTTCCTCACGGACGGCAAGGAGAAATACATCTGGTACACCTCGGACGGCCGGGAGGAGTTCTTCGATCTCGAGGCCGATCCGACGGAGACCCGCAACCTCGCCGGCGATCCGGCGGCGGCCGAACGAGTCGCCCGATGGCGGGAGCGAATGATCCGCGAACTGGCCGGCCGGCCGCAGGACGGACTCTCCGACGGCCGGCGGCTGATCCCGGGACGCAGTCTGCCCGCGGTACGGCCGGAACTGCTCCGGGATCCGGCGGAGGACTGAGGGACGGACCGTCCGGGGCGGGTTGACAAGCCCCGACCCCGTCCGCAATCTCCCGGAAATCCCGCATCACGGGAAGGGCGGGAAGACGAAGGGGGAATACGATATGCAGCCCGGTTTCGGAATCCTGATCGTTGCATCGGCGTTGTGCATCGCCGCGCTCCCGCCGGGGCGCGGAGCGGATCTGGCCGGGATCGACCGGCCGCAGCCCGGACGGGCGATGCGCGCTTCCAGCGCGGACCCGGACTGGCGAAACGGAAACTGGGATGCGAGAGGCATTCCGCCGGGCGAAACCCTCACCATCGCGGAACTCGAGGGGCCGGGCCGGATCCGGCATATCTGGTTCACGATCGCCGCCGGCGACCCCTTCTATCCGCGCACGACGGTGCTGCGGATCTACTGGGACGGCCGGGAGGAGCCGGCCGTGGAATCGCCTCTGGGGGACTTCTTCGCCGTCGGCCACGGGCTGCGCCGGATGGTCGATTCCATTCCCGTGGCCGTTTCCTCCGACGGGCGGGCCTACAATTGCTACTGGCCGATGCCCTTCGCGGAATCGGCGCGGATCACCGTCTCCAACGATTCCGACAGGCCGGTGCAGGCCCTCTTCTGGTACGTGGACTGGGTGAAGCTCGACGGGCTTCCGCCGGAAACCCCCTATTTCCACGCGCAGTACCGCCAGGAGTTCCCCTGCGCAAGCGGCGAGGATTACCTCATCCTGGATGCGGAGGGAAGGGGGCATTACGTCGGTACCGTGCTGTCGGTGAGGATGAACGAAAAGAGCTGGTTCGGGGAGGGCGACGACCGGTTCTACATCGACGGCGAAACCGAACCGTCCCTGCGCGGCACGGGCACCGAGGACTATTTCTGCGACGCCTGGGGATTCCGCGAGTTCATGCGTCCCTGGTACGGCGTGACCCTCTGGGAAGGGTTCGAGGTCGGCGACCGGGGAACGGTCTACCGATGGCACGTTCCGGACCCGGTTCCCTTCGAGAAATCGCTGCGGGTGACGATCGAACACAAGGGCGCCGGCAAGGCCGAAGACGGCAAGTGGAGCGGGTTCGTCGAACGCGCCGACGATTTCTCGTCGGTGGCCTTCTGGTACCAGACCGGCACGGCGAAACGGTTCGCCGAGATCCCTCCCGCGGCCGAACGCCTGCCGGAACGCATCGTCATCGAGGCGGAAGACCTGCTCGACCGGGCCGTGGTCGTTCCCGAGGGAGTGATCCAGCTTCAGCCGGGCGGGCTCTGGAGCGGCGAGGGACAGGTTTTCCTGACGTCGCAGGATCCGGAAACCGAACTCCTGTTGCCTTTCGAGGTGGAAGAGACCGGCGACTACGTGCTGCGGATCGGCATGACCCGGTCCTTCGACTACGGGACCTACGCGATCTATCTCGACGGCGAACCCGTCGGTCCCCCGCGGGATTTCTACAACCCGACCGTGACGACCGGCGACGTCAAGCTCGGCCTGCGCCGGCTGGAAGCGGGAACGCACACGCTGGCGTTTGTCTGCGCCGGGGCGAACGAACGTTCCCGTATCACGGGCACGAACAACCCGGGGTATTATCTCGGTGTCGACACGATTACCCTCTTTCCGACGGATCGCTGAGACCGCGGCGATCGGTCTTGCCGGGGCGGTCCTGGCGCGGGCGGCCTTCGGAGCGGGAGCGTCGCCGCCAGGGGACGCGGACGCCGTTTCCCCCGTTACGATGCAGAAGATCTACGACAAGGTGAAAACGCCGTTCAAGTACGGCATCGTCCTTCGGGGAGACGAAGGCGCCGCGGTCGATTGTCCCAGCGTCTACCGCTACGGCGGTCGATGGTACATGATCTACCTGGTCTTCGACGGTGCCGGATACGAAACCGCATTGGCCGTAAGCGAGGATCTCCTCGCCTGGAAGCCGCTCGGCCGGATCCTCCGGCGCGGCGAGGGGACCTGGGACGCCTGCCAGGTGGCCGGGTATGCGGCGCTGCAGGATCCGCAGTGGTGCGGATCCCTCGAGTTGCAGAAATACGACGGCCGCTACTGGCTCTCGTATCTCGGAGGCGCCCTGAAAGGCTACGAGACCGATCCCCTCTCGATCGGCCTGGCCTGGACGACGGATCCCGGTTCCGCGGAACCCTGGCGCCGGCTTCCCGGGAACCCCGTGCTGCGCCCCGGCGATCCCGACGCGCGATGGTTCGAACGACGAACCCTCTACAAGAGCAACGTGATCCGGGATCCGCGGGAAACGACGGGGCACCGGTTCGTGATGTTCTACAACGGCAAGGCGCCGGATGCGGAACGGATCGGCATGGCCGTCTCGGACGACATGATCCACTGGAAACGCTTCGGAAAAGACCCGGTGATCGACAACGGAAGCGGCATCTCCGGGGATCCGCAGGTGGTCCGGATCGACGATCTCTGGGTGATGTTCTATTTCGGCGCCTTCTGGAAACCGAAGGCCTTCGACACCTTCGCCGTTTCCCCGGACCTGGTCCACTGGACGAAATGGGAAGGGCCGCACCTGGTGGAGCCGTCGGAACCCTGGGACCGGCAGTACGCGCACAAGCCCTGGGTGATCTGTCATGACGGCGTCGTCTACCATTTCTACTGCGCCGTCGGGGACCGGGGCCGCGTGATCGCGCTGGCGACCTCGAAAGACCTGGGCCGGAGTCCGCAGACGCCCGCGCCCGGAAGCGGCGCGAAAGAGGAGGCATCGGAATGATCCGGGGCATCGCGCATGTCTGTTTTCTCGTCGCCGACCTGGATCTCTCCCTGCGGTTCTACTGCGGCGGACTCGGGTTGCAGCGGGCCTTCGATTTCCACGACGAGGAAGGGCGGCGCACCGGCTGCTACCTCCGGATCGGCGGAAGGAGTTTCCTCGAGCTGTTCGAGGCGTACACCGATCTGCCCGGGGAATCGCAGCGCTTCCAGCATCTCTGTCTCGAGGTCGACGATCTTCCGGCGACCGTCGAGGAACTGCGCGGGCGCGGGGTGGAGGTCAGCGATCCCGTCCTGGGCGGCGACAGGGCCTGGCAGTCCTGGATCACCGATCCGGACGGCAACCGGATCGAATTGCACGCCTATACGCCGGAAAGTCTGCAGACGCCCCATCTCGAATAGGCGGGCTCGAGGCCGGTCTATTCTTCTTCCCCCGTCTCGGGTTCGTAGCCGGGAGGAACCCGCAGCAGCCGCAGGCCCATGCCCAGCCCCCTGGCGTCCGGGGCGCCCGATCCGCGCATCGCACTGCGGCATCGCCGGGCGGGACTGAACCAGCTTCCGCCCCGGATGACCCGCAGGGGGCCTTCCGATTCGCCCACGGGATCTTCCACGAGCTCGTCGGGGTAGTACGCAAGGCGGTCCCCGCACCACTCCCAGACGTTTCCGATCATGTCGTACAACCCCCAGGCGTTGGGCTGTTTCCGCCCGACCGGGTGCGTGCCGGCGTACTCGGCCGGATCCTGCATTTCCGTCCAGTCGGCGACGCCGTAGGCGTTCGGATAGTCGACCCCGCTGTTCCCGCCGTACCATGCGATGGGATCCAGCGCGGGGGCGTTCCGCTCTCCCTCGATCGCGATCGGCCCGGTGTAGAGGGCCGTCTCCGTTCCCGCCCGGCACGCGTATTCCCACTCGGCCTCGGTCGGCAACCGGTAGGTTCCCTCCGGAACGTTCTCCTGCGCGCAGAGCTTCCGGACGAACTCCTGCGCTTTGGTCCAGCTCACGCTCTCCACCGGCGCGTCGGGACCCGCGGACCGGAATCGGGACGGATTCTCTCCCATGACGGATTCCCACTGCCGCTGGGTCACCTCGGTCTTGCCGAGATAGAAGGCCTTCCGGATGCGAACGCGATGCACGGGCCCTTCGTTCTCGTAGCGGCCCGGTTCGTCCTGCGGACTGCCCATGTCGAACTCGCCCGGCGGGATCAGCCGGAAACGCATCCCGAGCCGGTTCTCGATTTCCAGGGGAAGATGCAGACGGGCCGAACAGGCCTTCTGGCGTTCCCGGGCCGCGACGGCTTCCGCGGCCAGCCCGTCGAGAGATGCGTAGGAGGCGTCCGGAACCGCCGTCGGGACGGCGGCCGGGCGCCGACAGCCCGCCGACGCCGCGAGAAAGACGATGGACAGGCCAACGACACGTCGGGACACAGTCTGCATGCCGGGATCCTCCCTGATTCGCGGAGATCCTGACGATGCGGTGCGGGAAATCAAGCCCGATCGATGCCGCCGGTCAGTACGGGTTCCAGAAACGGTCCTGGACCTTTTCGCGCACCTTGTCGTACTGCTGTTTCGTCATCGACTCGACGTGGAAATCCCCCATGCAGAGGTTTCCCTTGTTGTTGTGCCGGTACGCGAGGATGTCGAGCGTTCCCGGTCCGGAGACGACGTAGCCGTCGTTGATGGGGGAATTGTAGGCCTCTTCCATCAGCAGCATCGTGTTGGAAGGCTGGACCCAGTCGGTCATGCGCGCCACGCGCCCGTTGTGGTAGAGCGTGTAGACGTTCACCGAGTAGCTGTACAGCCGGTGGGCGCGGCGTCCCGCGATGCGCGTGCCGTGGTACTTGTCGGTCGGACAGAGATAGACGTCGCGCGATTTCACGTAGGGATAGATCAACCCCGTCGTGACGTTGTTGCGCTGTTTCCAGAGCCAGATCGTCGACGGATCGCCCGGACCGTGGGGATCGCCGGCGGGCATGAACCCGTCGTAGTCGTCGGCGTAAAGGGCGAACGCCATGCCCATCTGGTGCATGTTGTTGACGCAGACCGCGTTGCGACCGGCTTCCCGCGCCTTGCTCAGGGCGGGCAGGAGCATCGCGGCCAGGATCGCGATGATGGCGATCACCACGAGCAGTTCGATCAGGGTGAACCCCGATCGCCTGTCGGTTCCGCGACGAATGGATTCGAGACCTTTCATCATGGGTTCCTTCGGTCTTCTCGGTCTTCAGGGCGAAGGCCTGATTCCGGTGCACACTTCCATCGTAGACCCGCGACGGCTCCCCCGTAAACCGGGGGATTCGAATGCCCCTGCGCGGAGGTCGTTCCGCGCGCCGGCGGCGGCCCGGGGGACGCGCGGGGCGCCGGCCGTCAGTAGAAGAGGAACGGCCACCAGTTCTTCATCGGCAGCCCGTCGTCGTCCAGGGCGAGGTTGTCGAGTCCCGGCATGTTCTGGCGCCAGTAGACCAGCCAGGGTCCCATGCAGTCGGGCGCGATCGCGTTGTACTGCTGGAAATCCGCGTTCGTGAAGGGTTCGGCGAGATCCTCCCCGCCGGGGCCGTTCCGCATGCGCCAGCTCCTGATCGTGGACATGACGGGATCGGTGTTGCCGAGGTCGTAGTGCGTCCGGCCGTTGGGCGGCCAGTGGACGTTGCCTCCCGGCGCGACGTAGGGCGACACGGTGCGGTCCACCCCGCGGTAATGGGAAACGAGCTGGTTGGAGGTCGGATACCGGTTGTAGTCGGAACCGTCGTACCGGTACCAGTAGAAGGAGCTGAAAGGCAGTCCGTAGCGTACGTCCAGGTCGAATCCGGCGTATTCGCGGAAGTATTTCGTGTAGTAGGGGATCACGTCGTAGTTGTGCATTCCCTCCAGGGCGTGGCCGAAGTTCTCCATGCCGCAGCCGACGCCGCGGTGCGCGTTGAGGAAGGTGATCCGCAGACTGCGGCCGATCCACGGCATGCCGTAATCGTGCCCGTTGCCCGCGGGGCCGTAGCCGACGCCGAGACCGCCCGTGCGCTTGTTGAAATCCTCGTCGTAATACTGTTTCAGCTCGATCGTCTCGTAGGGAGCGCCGCAGGAGCCGTGGTTCGCCAGGAACCAGAGTTCGTGCACGATGCCGCGGTCGACGAGTTCGGCCAGCGTGAGGTACCGCGACGGATCGTCGGGATCGACGTAGCCGTAGTGTACCCGGCGAAGGTCTCCGTGTAGAGTTCCGAGTATTCGAAGTTGTTTCCCCCGGTCCAGTTCGGTTTCCGCGGGAACTTCGTGCTGTTTCCGTCGCAGGTCTGCACCGGCGGGTCGTCCGCGAGGTTCACCGTCTTCGCCACGCGGAAATCGAAGAAGGCCGGTGCGTCGGGGTCGTCGTACCCGTGCCACCGGGAACTCTCTTCCAGGGCCAGCATCAGTTTCTTGGCGATCGTCGTCGCTTCCCGCGTCGTCAGATCGTTCGAGAAATTCAGCACCAGCACCTCGGGACGCATCTTCCGGATCTGGTCGTGGTGTTCGACGATCCACGGATCAGAATTCGCGCGGCTGACCTCGTTCGGCCATTCCTTCAGCGCGTCGGAATCCTCCACGACCGCGTAGAACCGGCGCGTGATCGAATCGTCGTTCGGCGAGGGACGCGAATCGGCGCCCTCGTCGATCCACACGACGTTCGCGTCCTCCCCGGCGAACGGGCCGGCGCACGGCCGCCAGCTCGCCTCGTCGTACGGCGTCGTCGTCCAGAAGACGGTCGTGTCGTGCCCCGCCGCGCCGAACCATTCCAGGCGCACACCGCTCTCGACGACCTCCAGATCCAGGATCGGCACCGCCGCCGCCGATAGGCTCGGGAGCACGATCCCGATGACGATCGAAATCCCCAGGGTTGCCGGTTGCCTGCCTCTCGCATTCACGGTCCCATCTCCCTTCGCCGGGATCCCCCCTCTTTCGCCCAACAGATCCGCTCAACAAGTATTGTACACCCATTCCCGGCGTTCCGTCGCGCCATCGGTCCGGAGGACCGGTGAGGAGAGGGAACCGGACGGACGCGCGTTCCCGCGTTGGGGTTCTTCGCGGCCTGTGGCAAAGTAGGCGGAGAAAAGGATCCGCCCGGGGGCGCGGCCGTTTCCCGGGAACGGGCGGCAGACGATGATGTCCCACGCCGAACGAAACACCTGGCTCTCCTTCGCCGAAATCGACCGCGACGCCCTGCGCGCGAACGCCGCCTGGTTCCGCAAGCGCCTCGGGGGACGGCGGCTCTACGCCGTGGTGAAGGCCGACGCCTATGGACACGGCATCGAAACGGCCGTGCCCGCCTTTCTGGAAGGCGGCGCCGACGCCCTCGCCGTGGCCCATGCCGAGGAAGGGGCCGCCGTTCGCCGATACGCCCCTGCGGATGTGCCGATCCTCGTCTTCTCCCCCGCGCACCCCGGCCAGGCCGCCCTCTATCGGCGCCATCGGCTCACGGCCACCGTTTGCGATCTCGAGGGGATGGAGCGTTTCGCCGGAGCCGCCGCGGACGGCCGGGATCCGATCCCGGTCGAGGTGAACGTCGACACCGGCATGGGCCGCCTCGGTTCCCGGCACGAGGAGGCCGCCGAACTGATTCGCGCGGTCGCCCGTCATCCGGCACTGGAACTCGTCGGCGTCTATTCCCACCTGGCCTGCGCGGACGAGGACGCCGCGTTCACCGCCGAACAGATCCGCCGGTTCGAATCCATCCGCAACGAGTTCCGCGACGCGGTCCCCCTGTGGCACCTGGCGAATTCCGCCGGGGTGATTCTCCATTCGGAATCGGCGCTTTTCGACGGGGCGCGCGGAGGGATCGCCCTCTACGGGGCCGTTCCGGGGCCCGGCTGCCCGCTGCCGCAGGGGATCCGGCCGGCGCTCGCGTGGCGGGCGAAGATCACCTTCGTCAAGCATGCGGCGGCGGGCCGCACGGTCAGCTACGGCGCGACGTTTACGACCTCCCGGCCGACGATCCTGGCGACGGTCGCGGCCGGATACGCCGACGGCTATCCCCGGTCGGCTTCGGGACGCGCGGAGGCGATCGTGCGCGGCCGACGATGCCCGGTTGTCGGTCGCGTCACCATGGATCAGATCGTCCTCGACGTGAGCGGACGGGAAGACGCGGCGCCCGGGGAAACGGTCACGCTGCTGGGACGCGACGGCGGCGAGGAGATCACCGCCGGCGAAATCGCCGGATGGGCCGGGACGATTTCCTACGAGATCCTGACCGGGATCTCCAGACGCGTCCCCCGACGAGCGGTCGCCGGCGAAGAAGGGTCCTCATGAATCCTTCTCCGGGGGAACGGGCTTCGAGTTTCATCGGTCCGCCGATGCTGGGGATCCGGCGGCGGCTTCCCCGGGCGGAGCGCGCCGTTTCGCCGGAGGATCTTCGGGAGATCCTGGCGTCCTCGCCTTCGCTCGCCGGGATCCGGAAAGGCGACCGCGTCCTGGTGGGGGTCGGCAGCCGCGGGATTGCGGGTCTTCCGGATCTGGTCCGCGTCGCGGTGGAGGAAATCCGCCGGCGCGGGGCGCGGCCGGAAATCGTTCCGGCCATGGGCAGTCACGGCGGCGGCACGTCGGAAGGTCAGCGCGAGCTCCTGGCCTCCCTGGGGATCAGCGATCGGCACGTCGGCGCGCCGATCATCGATCCCGGCTCGACCGAGGAGATCGGCGCGATCGAGGTCGGGGGCCTGCGCCGGCGCCTCTTCGTGCCGCGCGCGGTCGTCGAATCGGATCACGTGATCCTGGTCAACCGCGTCAAGCCGCACACGAGTTTCGACGGCGAGATCGGCAGCGGCTTGTGCAAGATGCTTGCGGTGGGGTTGGGCGGCCCGCTGTCCGCGCGGGAGGCGCACGGCGACGGTCCGGCGGCGCTGGCGGCGGGGGTGGTCGGCATGGCGCGGGGATTGATGACCCATCCCTGGCTGCCGCCGCTGACCGGCGTGGCGGTGGTGGAAGACGCGGTCGGCGCCTGGGCGGCGGCGGAAGTCCTCGGTTCCCGGGACTGGTTCGACCGGGAACCCCGCCTTCTCGGGAAGGCGGCCGAACTGATGGGGAGATTGCCGGTTTCCAGGCTCGATCTGCTGGTGGTGGAACGGATGGGCAAGGAGATCAGCGGCACGGGGATGGATACCCACGTGCTGGGCCGGCGGCGCCTGGAGGGGGTCGGGGACCCGCCCGGGCCGCGGATCGAACGGGTCGTCTGCTGTTCGCTCACCGAGGCCTCCCACGGCAACGCCACCGGAATCGGCCTGGCCGATGCGGTCAGCCGACGGCTGGTCGACGCCATGGACCGCGAGAGGACCCTGCGCAACGTTCGGGCCAGCGGATTCCGGGGACGCGCGGAGATCCCGCCCGTTTTTCCCACGGATCGGGCCGCCGTGGAATCGTTTCTTGCCGGGAACGGGCCGGGGGTTTCCGTCGCCGTTCTTCGCGACACCCTGCATCTGTCGCCCGTGTACCTTTCGGAAGCGGCGGCGGCCGAGGCGCTCGAGGAACCCGGAGCGGAGGAGTTCGTCCGGCTGCCCGGGATCCCGTTCACGCCCGACGGGATGCTCCGGCTCGATTGGGACGCGTGATCGCCGCCGGCGATTCGGAGAGGGCGTCGCGGTCCGGGGGAGCGAAAGTAGGAGGCCGATCCCGCAAGAGACCGGCCTGAAGGGCCGGAAGGCGATAGCCCGTGGCAACGCCCCGGGGAATTGCGCCGCAACCCTTTTCCGCGCGCTGAAGGCGCGCCGCGTCGGGGGTGAGCGAAAGTAGGAGGCCGATCCCGCTCGGCCGATTCCCGATGCGGGGGGAGCGCCGATCGTCCCATGGGGCGGTGGTTTTTTCTTGGCGGTGGGTGTGATTTTCCGCGCGAGCGTCGGGACTGGTCCCGCTCCCTCTTTGCGCGAGGGGGGCGTTGCGTCTTGCAGGTTTTCGTTTGCGGGTCGAGAGGGTCGGCGGAAGGGGATCGGCCTCCTACGAAAGGTCTTCCTTCGCGGGTTGAAGGGGTCGGCCGACCCTACTTCGTCCCATCGTCGGGCGAGTTCCTCCTTTGTTCCATGGACCCGACAGGACTACGTAGGGCAAGGCGGGATCGGCCTCCTACTTTTTCTTCGCCGACCCAAAGTAGGAGCCGCGCACCTGCGGGGCGATGACGGAATCTTCTTGTGCGTCCCGCCCGGCGAGGCGGTACGAAGCGGGGCGTCGCGGATCGAGGAAGCCCCGGCCTGAAGGGCCGGAAGGCGATAGCCCGGGGCAACGCCCCGGGGAATTGCGCCTCAACCCTTTTCCGCGCGCTGAAGGCGCGCCGCGTCGGGACTGGTCCCGCTTCCCCCTTTGCGCGAGGGGGGCGTCGCGTCTTGCAGGTTTTCGTTTGCGGGTCGAGAGGGTCGGCCGAACGGGATCGGCCTCCTACGAAAGGTTTTCCTTCGCGGATTGAAGGGGTCGGCCGACCCTGCTTCGTCCTGCAGGCGCGGTACTTCCTCCTCCGTCTCGGCGAGACTACGGAGGACAAGACTGTGGACAAGACGAAGGAGAACCGGGCGTCGCGTCCCGACAGGTCTTCCTTCGCGGGCGAAAGAGGATCGCTCTCGCGCGCAAAGCGCTTCCCCGCATGCGGCCCGGTCCGCGTCAGCCCTTCACGCCGGTGACTGCCACCCCCTGCATGAAGGATCGTTGCGCGGCGAAGAAGATGATCAGCGTGGGCAGCATCATCACCAGCGAGGCCGCCATCAGGTAGTGCGGGTCGCTGTACCCGAAGCTCGTCTTGAAGTTCTGCAACCCGAGCGCCAGCGTCTGTTTTTCGTCGCTGTTGATGTAGAGCAGCGGCCCCAGGAAATCGTTCCAGGCGGCGAGGAAGGAGAAGACGGCGACCGTCACCGCCGCCGGCCGGGCGATCGGCAGCATGATGTGCCAGAAGGTCCGCAGGTGGCCCGCGCCGTCGACCCGCGCGGCGTCTTCCAGTTCCAGGGGGACCGACAGGAAGAACTGCCGGTAGAGAAAGACGAAGAACGCCGATTGCGCCAGGAGCGACGGCAGGATCAGGGGCCGGTAGGTGTCCAGCCACCCGATGTGCGTGAAAAGGGCGAAGGTGGGGATCATGGTGACCTGCGCCGGCACCATCATGGTCGACAGGAGCAGGAGAAAAAGGATCCCCCGCCCGCGGAAGGGGATCCTGGCGAAGGCGTACCCGACCATGCCGCAGGAGATCACGTTGCCGAGAACGCAGCAGACGGTGATGAAGAGCGTGTTCAGCAGGTAGAGGTGGAAAGGCTCCCGGCGCAACGCCATGGGATAGTTGCGCCACTGGGGATCTACGAACGAGAGGGTGGTGAACCGGTCGGCCGATGCGACGATCGGGTCCAGCACCTTCCATCGGCCGGGCCTGCCGTCCAGCGGCTCCACCCGGACGGTCTGACCCAGGATCCGTCCGCGGTATTCGATGACCGGTTCGATCCGCACCGTGTCGGCCGGAAGGATCGTTTCGTCGAGTTGGCCGGGGATCGAGATGATCCCGCTTCCGTCGGGTCTGCGCTCGATCCAGCGGCATTCGACCGCGCCTCCGTCCGTGCAGTAGTACAGCCGGCGGATTTCCCGGCGCGCGATCGCCGCCGGATCCACGGTTCCCCGGATCGGCCCCGGACGGGGACGGACTCGCAGGACGCCCGCTTCCGGGAGCCTTCCCGCGATCTCCACGGGGATTTCGAACCCGTCCCACGGGAAGTACGGGGCCGTCTCCGGGTCCCGCACGCGGTCGGCCGCCACGGGAAAGGCGGAACCGGCGGCGAGAACGTTCCTCCCTTCCGCGTCGACGCTGATTTTCTGGCGCAGTGCATCAAGGAGAAATTCGGTTTCCCGCCGTTCTTCGACTTCTCCGGCCGATACGGGGACGCGACGCCGGCGACCCGGGATCCGGACGATGCGCCGTCCGTCGGGGGTAACCCCGGCCGGCTCGACCCTCTGGTGCAGTTCGTGGATCACCGCCACGGTCAGCTCGTTGGTGACGGTCGCGACCCCGAGCAGGTCGCCCGACACGCCGGGGGCCTCCTCGTCGGCGCGGATCCGGACCCGCCAGGCGCCGGTGTCTTCCGCGCGGTCCAGGACGTGCACGGGGATCTCGGCGTCGCCCGCGTGCAGCGTCGTGATCTCCGTGCGCGGGAGCCAACGGGGCGGGGATGTGAAGACGTTTTCCCGCCGCTGCAGGGAGCTGCCCAGCAGCCAGAGGAAGGGAAAGACCGCCGGCAGGCAGGCGGCGATGAGCAGCAGGTGGAGGAAGAGCCGCGAAGGCCGCCGCCGTCCCCCGGATGCAGGTCTACCGGGCACGGCGCGCTCCTTCGTAATGCACCCAGAGGGGCGAGGACTTGAAAACCAGCAGGGTCAGCGCCAGCACGATCCCGAAAAGGATCCAGGCCAGGGCGGCTCCGTATCCGAACCGGTAGCGCATGATGGCCTCGTTGAAGAGATGCAGGACGTAGAAGAGGGTCGAATCGTCGGGGCCGCCGCCGCCGCTGTACATGACGAACGCCTGGTTGAAGACCTGGAACGAACCGATGATGCCCATGACGAGGTTGAAAAAGATCACCGGCGAAAGCATCGGCAGGGTGACGTGGACGAACTGCCGCCAGCGCCCGGCCCCGTCGATGGCCGCAGCCTCGTACAGGCCGGTCGGAATGCCCTGCAGCCCGGCCAGGTAGATGATCATGCTGCCCCCGGCGGCCCAGAGACTCATGAAGACGAAGACGAAGGGCGCCGCCCGGGGGCTGCCGAGCCAGTCGGGACCGGGGATCCCGAGTTTGCCCAGAAGATGGTTGATCCAGCCGGAATCGGCGTTGAACAGGTACCACCAGAGGATCGTGACGCCGACCGAGGGCAGCACGGCGGGCATGAAGGCCAGCGTTCGGTAGACGCGGATGCCGCGCACGGCGGCGTTCATGAGCAGGGCGAGGGTCAATCCCGCGACCAGCCCCAGCGGCACGCTCAGGGCCGCGTAACGCACCGTGGCGAGGAGCGAGCGGTAGAACTTCTCGTCCTGGCCGGAGAGCGCGATCCGGTAATTCTCCAGCCCGACGAAACGCGCGGCCGAAAGAGAGGAAAGCGACTGCCACCGGCAGAACGACAGTCCGAGCGAGAAGAGGATCGGGCCGGCGGCCAGCAGGACGAAACCGACGATCCACGGCGAGATGAGGAACCATCCCCAGCGCTCCTCGCGGCGGGCCATCGCCCCGATCCGCACCCGGCGGGCGCCGAGCGTCAGGGAAAGGATCAGCGCCGCGACGGCCAGCACGCCCGGGATCCACAGCGCCGCCGGCGGCCGGCGCTTCTCGACGACGACCGGTTCCATCCGCGCCAGGGCGAGATTGCCTTTCTCGGTGATCCGCCGCGCGGTCTCTTCGGGCGTGCCGAGGCGCAGGTCCAGCAGGCGGTACAGTTCGTCGTTGATCACCTCGTACACGTCCCCGTAGCGGGCGGACGTGTGCGCCGGCAGATGCCCGTAGCCGTTTTCCACGTCGTGCAACAGGACCCAGTCGCTCGCCGGCGGGGTGCGGGGATCGAGAAAGGCCGAACTGCGCGCGACGCTCTTGCGGCAGGGGATGAACAACGACCATTTCGCGATGATCCGCTGCCCCTCGGGGCTCGCCAGGAACCGGACGAATTCGAAGGCCTCCTCCGGGTGGCGGCTCTGGCTCGAGACCCCGAACCCGGTGGGCACGTCGAGCCCGGCCCGGATTCCCGTCGGGCCGCGGGGCAGGGGGGCCACGTCCCATTCGAACCGGTCGATCTGTTCGCGGAAGTCGACGATCGAGAAGACGCCCCAGGGACCGTACATCGCCACGCGTCCCTGGAGGAACAGGGCGGTCGGGGAAACCCCGGGCGAAAGGAAGGAGGAAGGGCAGACCTTGTCCAGGAACTTCAGTTGATAGAGGAACCGGAGCGCGCCGACGGTCTCGGGGGTGTCCATGTCGACGCGCCGGCCGTCTTCGGAGAGGATCCGCCCGCCGTTCTGGAGGATGAAGGTCTCGATGCCGTGCTGCCACTGCGCGAAGTAGAGGCCGAACTCGTCGATCCGCCCGTCGCCGTCGGTGTCGTGGGTGAGCGCCCGGGCCCGGCTGCGCATGCCTTCCCAGTCCCAGTCTTCGTCGGGGTAGGGCACGGCGTAGGTGTCGAAGAGATCCTTGTTGTAGTAGACGAAGAAGGGCGTGTACCAGATCGGCAGGAGGAACCAGCGGCCCCGGTCGTCGCGGAAGGGACGACTGAGCAGCTCGTAGAAATCCGGGTCCGCTCCGGACCGGCCGAGGGCCGCGGGATCGAGGTCGCCGAGCAGGCCGGGATCGCTGCGAAGGTAGGGCGTGAGATCCCGCAGGGCCCCCGCCTGGACGTAGTGGGCGACCTGGTCGATGCCGACCGAGAGGACGTCCGGCGCGGCTCCGCCGGCGATCATCGTGTCGACCTTCCGTTCCAGCGTCGAGGTGGCGCGGATGAACCGCAGCCGGATCCCGGGGTGATCCCGTTCGAAGACCCTCTTGAGTTCGTCGAACATGAGCCGATCCCGTCCGAGGGCGCCGCCGCAGTAGGTGATCGTGACGCGGTTCCTGCCCTCCGGGTCCTCGGCGGGGTTGGGCAGCATCAACCCCAGCACGACGGCGAGGATCAGCAGGCCCAGCAGGGAGATCTGGAGCGACCGGTCCATGGCATCGAAGCATTACCGGAACCCGGCCGGTTGGGAAGCGTTTCCGCCCCCGCCCCCGGAAATCCTCGATGCTAACCATCGATAACCCCTTGCATCGCAATGCGTTACGCAGAAATTTCGAGTCCGTGGTACGCTTAGAGTGCCGATCTTGGGTCGATTTCGGCCTTCTAACCCGGATTATTCATGAAGGTTGAGAACCTGGGTTTGAAAAGGACGGAAGGGGCGGATTCGCAGCGAGAGCAGCAGAGCTTTCCGGTGTTTTCTGCGAGACGGCGGTCCGAGAGGTTCGGAGAACCCGACAACCTTCCCCGAAGGCGAAGCGATTTTGCCGCGGCGGTCCCGCGGCCGCGGGATTACCGGGGCCTCGGAGTAGATGTCTACACCTTCGGCCCCGAAGCCTTGCCGGCGCAGCAAACTCGCTTCGTGAATAATCCGGGCTAAGAACCGCTGCGGCGCGGGAGGGGCGGATTCGCCCCTTGGAGGGGCGTTTCGGAAAGGGCCGGTTTCCGGGCGGCGGGTGAGGAATCGGAAAGGCGGCATCCGGAAGAACCGGTGACGGGAGAAAAGCAGAAGCGCAGCGGGAGGCGCCGCGTGTGCGGGACCGGACGGCCCGCCCGCGCGGTCGGGCGGCGGTGCACGGCGTTCCCCTTGCGGTGTCGCCTCCGCCGTGCCACGCTTTGCGCCTCGCAACCGGCGCCCGAGGCAGCAACGTTTGAACGACCCATGAACGACATCTTCCGGACAGAGACGGCGGGAAATCCCGACCGCGGGCAAGGGGTCTCGTGGCGTCTCTTCCTGGGGTGCGCCGCCGTCGCCCTGGCGGCCCGGCTCCTCTTCTGGGCGGCGACGGACTGGACGATCGAGGACGGGCTGATCATCGCCCGGATCGTCCGCAACTTCGTCGAGGGACACGGCCTGGTCTTCAACGAGGGAACCCGCGCGTCGACGGCGACCTCGCCCCTTTTTGCCTGGGCCGCGGCCCTGCTGGCGTGCGCGGGACTTTCTCCGATCGCGGCGGCGAAGATTCTGGGCGCGATCGCCGGCGCCGTCACGGCGGGCGTCATGGCGCTCTGGCTGCGCCGCGAATCGTCGTCCGCCCCGGCCTTCGCCGGGGCCCTGGTCTTCGCCCTGTTTCCGCCCGCGGTGGCGTATTCCGTGGGCGGCATGGAGACGGCCGTCTATACCCTGGCCTGTTTCGCGGCATTGATTCAGATCACGAAACGGGCCTCCCGCAGCGCCCTGGCCTGGGGGGCGGTTTCCGTTCTCCTTCGCCCGGACGGTCTCATTGCGCTTGCCGTCGTGTCGTTCTTCGCGCTGCGGGATCTGCGGAATCCGGAAGACCGGCGCAAGGTGATTTCGGGGATGGCGCTCGCGGGGGCGATGATCGTGCTTGGCGCCGCCGCGCACCGGCTCTACTACGGCGCCTGGGTTCCCCAGACGATGATCGCCAAGAGCGTGGCTTACGAGATCTGGCCCGGGCGGAACACCCTACGGTACCTGCACCGGATGTTCCTGTCCCAGCCGTACGGCTTGCCCCTGTACGTTCTGGCGGGGATCGGCCTCTTCCGCACGCGGCGATGGAAGCGCTGGGCGCCGCTCCTGGTCTGGTACATCGTGTACCATCTGGCGTTCTTTCTGCGGGCGCGCTTCTTCTCGTGGTACCTGCAGCCGCCGCTGGCCGTTCTGACGGCGTTCGCCGGCGCCGCCGTGGCGGATTTCCTGGATATTCTCGGACGGCGTCGGCCATCCCTGCGCCGCTGGGTCCCGGCCGCGGCGGCCGTTGCGATTCTGGTCGCCGGTCTTGCGGCCTGCGCGTGGTACGCGCGCGGTCGTCGCCTCTACCAGCTCCGGGAGGAGACGGTGAGGATGGCCGCCGGATGTTGGCTGGACGCCCACGCCGATCCGTCGGAGCGGGTCTTCACCGAGTCGCTCGGCTACATCGGGTACTACTGCCGCAACCCCATCGTCGACTGGCCGGGACTGGCCGAACCCGGCGTGATCGATCTTCTGCGACGGCGGCGTCTGCGGGGGCGCCGACTCGACGGATACCTTGCCGTGATCCGCGAATTCCAGCCGCGCTGGCTGGTGCTGCGTGTCTGGGAATGGAACGAGCTGGAACCGAGCCTTGCGGAGAGGTACGAGCCGAAGATCGGATTTCCGGCGAGCGGCGACGTGGAGTACCGGGTCTGCGGGCTGCGCGATGCTCCGCCGGAAGTTCGGCGATCCGGCCCGCGGCGAAGGCGGCGGACTCCCCGTCGGTCTTCGCGAGGCGCGCCGGGACTGGTCCCTTTACGGAACCGAGGCGAAGCCGAGGCTCGTAGAAGGGACCTGTCCCGCTCCCCCCTTTGCCCACAAGTCATCCTTCGCGGGTTGAAGGGGTCGGCCGAGCGGGATCGGCCTCCTACTTTTTTTCTCGCCCATCCAAAGTAGGAGCCCCGCACCTGCGGGGCGATGATGGAATCTCCTTCTGCGTCCCGCCCGGAGAGGCGATACCATGCGGGACGTCGCGGATCGGGGAAGCCCCGGCCGGAAGGGCCGAAGCACGATAGCCCGGGGCAACGCCTCGGGGGATCCGGTTGCGCCCGATTCCCCCGCGCGCTGAAGGCGCGCCGCGCCGGGACTGGTCCCTTTACGGAACCGAGGCGAAGCCGAGGCTCGTAGAAGGGACCTGTCCCGCTCCCCCCTTTGCGCGACGTCCTACTCCGTCCCGCCCCGCGGGCGGGACTTCCTCCTTCGTTCCGCAAATGCCGAATTATGGAGGAGAAGACGAAGAAGAACAGGGCGTCGCGGCTCCACAAGTCGTCCTTCGCGGGTTGAAGGGGTCGGCCGACCCTACTTCGTCCCGCAGGCGCGGTAC
>CAYNBQ010000017.1:0-2230 GCA_964395275.1 uncultured Verrucomicrobiota bacterium | reverse complement strand
TCCTTCGCGGGTTGAAGGGGTCGGCCGACCCTACTTCGTCCCGCAGGCGCGGTACTTCGAAGGACAAGGCGGGATCGGCCACCTACGAAAGGTGTTCCTACGCGGGTTGGAAGGCGACGTCCTCCTTCGTCCCGAGTGTGCCCGGTACTTCGCTGGAGAACGAGGCGGCGCGGCTTCACGGGTTTTCCTTGTCGGGAAAGAGGTGGAGGGGGACGGGACTTCTTCCGGCACATCATGATCTCCGGATCGTCGAGGGAGCTGGACCCGACCGGCGGAGCGGTGTTCTGGAAGATGCGCTGACGTCCGCCGCACGCACGCCGGGTCAGAGGGCGATTTCCCTCGTGGATTCCGCCCAGGGGACCCCCTGTTCCGAGGGCAGGCGTCCCGCGGCGCGGATCGTTTCGAGAATCCCGTCGATTCCCCGGACCGCGTACACCCGGTCTTCGCCGACCCTGTCCACCTCGTCCGGGGGAATCGCGCGTGCGACCGGGCAGGAGGCGCGCACCGCTTCGGTGAACCGCATCCAGGCGCGCGTCGATTCCAGCGGCCAGACCGGTTCCCCGGCCTCCGGATTTCGAACGGTTTCGCAGAGATTCCGGAACATGCGCACATACGGATCGCCGGGCTCCGCCGCCGGAAGGATCTCCTCGTTCTTCCCTTGCACGATTCGCACGGGATCGGAGGGGGTCCAGTACAATATCCCCCGTTCGCCGTCGACGCGGATCTCGCACGGGATCGATCGTTCCACGCAGTGGGCGACGGCGATCGTCAGTTCGACGTTTCCCTCCAGGCGTGCGCGGGCGCAGGCGAAATCGTCTCCGGAAATCGGGCGGGCGCGGTATCGCTCGGCCCGAACGCTCCGCGCGAGCGCCGCACGGCGGGGTTGCCCGCCGCCGGCCAGGTGGAGCGCCATGTCCAGGACATGGGCGAATGCGTTGGTCAACGGTCCGTCATGGACCGGCGTACCGTCCTCGAGGCGTTCCCGTCCCGCCCAGTTGTTTCGACGGTAGTAACTGTCCGGGCGCGGGCCCGCGGCGACGGCGGTCACCTTTCGAATCCGGCCGATGCGGCCGGATCGCAGCAGATCCCCCGCCTGCCGCGTCTGGGGCAGCGCATGCCACATGAAATCGACCTGCACCGGCTTCCCCGTCTCCCGGGCGAGATCGGTCATGCGATCGAAATCGGCGAGGTTGGTGGTCGGCGGTTTCTCCAGCCAGACGGCGGATCCGGAGCGCAGGAAGAGCACGGTTTGCGCGGCGTGGAAATGGGGCGGAGAGGCGATGGTGACCACGTCGGGCACGGGATGCTCGGCGAGCCACGCCTCCGCCGACGCGGCGAGATCGGTTCCGCGGGCGAGGATCGCCCGCAGGGCGTCGTCGTCCCGCGCGGGGCGGGGTTCGACGATGCCGGTCAGGCGGACCATTCCCTGCCGTTCGAGAGCGGCGACGGTCTCCAGGTGGCGCCGGCCGAAACCCCCGGCGCCCACCACGACCACGGAGAGGGGACGACGTTCTTCATGCATGGGAGCGGGAAGAGTAGCCCGGGAAGATCCCGTCGGAAAATCCGGAATCGTCCGCCCGGAATCCCCGGGGAGACGCGACGTCCTCGTCGCGGAATGGAGATCGGCCTCCTACTCTGCTTACCAATCCAAAGTAGGAGCCCGACCCCTGTCGGGCGATGATGGAGTCTCCTTCTGCGTCCCGCCCGCAGAGGCGGTACCAAGCGGGACGTCGTGGATCCGGGAAGCCCCGGCCTGAAGGGCCGGAAGGCGATAGCCCGGGGCAACGCCCCGGGGAATTGCGCCGCAACCCTTTTCCTCGCGCTGAAGGCGCGCCGCAGGGACGGGAGAGGGTGCCGCGCCTTCAGCGCGGAGGAGATGCTTTGGGATCGCTTTTCCCGGGGCGGCGCTCCGCTTGCCCCGGGCTGACGAGCGATGCGCCTTCAGCGCATTTGCAGGATGTCATTCTTCGCGGGTTGAAGGGATCGGCCGACCCTACTTCGTCCCGCAGGCGCGGTACTTCCTCCTTCGTTCCGCAAATGCGGAACTACGGAGGACAAGTCGAAGGGCAAGACGGGATCGGCCTCCTACTCTGCTTACCAACCAAAGTAGGAGCCCGACCCCTGTCGGGCGATCTGGACCGGGCGGCGCGAGTGTTTCTTCGCGGGTTGAAGAGGTCGGCCGAACGGGATCGGCCTCCTACTTTTTTCGCCGAGCGGGAGTTGGATCCCG
>CAYNBQ010000016.1:0-48279 GCA_964395275.1 uncultured Verrucomicrobiota bacterium | reverse complement strand
ACCTCCAGGATCTCCCGCGCCGCCCGGTCGCCGCGAGTCCGGCTGGGCGTGCTGGTCTTCCTTCTGGCCGCCCTTCCGGCGATGTTCTCCGCGCCGGAGACGGCGGTTCTCGATGATCACCTCCACTGGGTGCTCGCCGCGGGGGGACACGACAATGCGGCGGTTCCGCTGGCGCCGCTGTGGTTCGCGGTCGGCCGGATCTTCTGGATCCTGTCGCCGGCCCATGCGCCCGCCCTGCTGACGTTTTTTTCGGCCGTTTGTCTCGGGTTGACGGCCGCGTTTGCGGCGCTTCTCTTTCTGGACCTGCCGCAGGACCGGTTGCCGTGGCAACGGACGCTCTGGCTGTCGCGGGAGATCCGGTACTGGTGGCCGGCGTTGCTGGCGGGGATCCTGATCGGGCTTTCGCCGACCGGATGGAAAGCCGGCGCCGCGCCGCACCCGGCGGCGTTCGGCACGGCCCTGCTTTTCGCGGCGGCCTGGGGCATCGCGCGATCGTACCGCCGATTCCAGGAAGCCTGGCCGGACCGGCGCGCGATGCACTATCGGATCGTCTTCCCTTCCGGGACCCTTTTCGGGGTGGGGCTGCTCCTGGGACTGGTTTTCACCTTCGGAGGTCCCGCGGCTCTCGGCGCCGGGATCGCCCTGCTGATCCTGGTCCCCCTGGAGCCCAAGATTTTCGCCTCGTGGAAACGGGCCGCTTTCCTTCTCGGCGGGGTGATCCTGGGCGGGGGCCTCCTGCTCGTACAGGCGTGGGCGATTTCCCGGGGAAAGAATCCCCTGTACGGCGCGCCGGAGGGCTTCTTGGGGGGCTGCCGATCGATCGGCTTCGCCCTGCTCCAGAGCGTCCGGCCGGTGGGCGGCCGTCTCCTGGTTTTCTCGCTGCTGATCGGGCTCGTGCTGTTGCCGACGATCCCGATGCTCATTCATGTGCGCCGGTTTCACGGGGCGGGCGAGGGAACGAGGAAGGCGGTGATCGGCCTGCTCCTGGCCTTCGGGATCGCGGCGGCCCTTCTGGTCCTGTTCCAACCCGTTTTCCCCTGGGGGGAGACGGGTCCGCGCGTCCTCCTGCCCGTCCCCCTGAATGCGCTGTTGCTGGTTGCGTGGGCTTCCGTCGCGCTGGCCTGGATCGTGAGCGCCCTCCTGGTCGGGAAATACGGGGTGCGGCCGGCGGAATCGCTGGACGGCATCGAGATCCCGGAGGGGACGCCTCGAGGGGCGGTGACCTGGACCGTCGCGCTCCTGGTGCTGTTGCCGGTCTCGGCGCTCTGGCGCACCTCCTGGCCGGTGCGGATGATGAACCGATTCGGCCGCGAGTACGCGTCGCTGGAGAAGGCGTTTGCCGCATCCGTGGACCTCGTTCCCGGCGGTCGCAACGGGAGATTGGCCGTGGTCGGCAACCGTTCCGCCATGGACCGGCGCCTGCGGTTGGCCCTGCGTTCGGATCTCGACCGGATCGACTGGCTTTCAACACCGCCCGCGGGCGGCGGGGATGCCTCCGGTTCCCCTGCGGCGGCGGAGAGCGGCGGTACGGGAAGCGCGTTCGGAGGGGTCGGCGCCTGGATCCGCGAGGCCGAATCGCGCGGCCCCGTTCTCCTGTTGCATCCGGATCTCTGCGCGCCGCGCGTCGGGGCGATCGCGGAACCGTGCGGACTGCTGCATCGGGTGATCGAAGCCGGATCCCTGGATCCGGAAGCCGTCTTTCGGCGGCAGCGGGATTTCGGCGCGGCCCGGGAAGAATCGATGCCGCGTTCGTCCGACCTCGCGGACGTCGCGCTGCGGTGGTCGCGGTTCTGCTGCGAGGTCGCCGCGCTGGCGGTCGCCGCCGGGGACCCGGCGGAGGCGCGTTCCCGTGTGGAACGGGCGTTGGCGCTGCGTCCCGACAACATCTCCGCCCTCGGCACGCTGGCGGTGCTCCAGGGCCGAGGCGGGGATGAGGAAGCGTTTCGGGAGACCCTCGAGAAGGCCCGGGGCGCCGCCATGCGTCTGCGGGAGAAGACCCGCGGACGACTCGGCTACCTCGGGCTGCACCGGGCCATGGGGGACATCGCCGCGCCGATCTGGTTCGTGGCGGGGTCGTCGCAGACGCTGGGCGCGGGTTCCCGCGAGGGAGCCGCCTACCTGGCCGGCATGGGGGCCTCCCTTTTCCCGGAGAACTATCGGTTGCGGCTGCTGGCCGGCGGCCTGAGGGTCATGCTCGATCCTTCCCGGCTGGACACGGAGATTCAGGGGCTCGATGCCGCGTTTGCGGATGAACCGTCGCGGCTGCTGGGAGAAGGCCTCTGGTGCTGGATCGCGGGCCGTTCCGAGGAGGCGGAGAGGTATCTGCAGGAGGCCGCCGGGGTGCTGCCGGACAACGCGGCGCCGGGCCTCCTGCTGGCGCGGTTGCGGAAGGCTTCGGGAGATCTCGAGGGCGCCCTGGAAGCCCTCCAGGACGCCGCCGCCAAACGGCCGACGGCCCGCACCGCCATCGAGGAGGCGGAGATCCTTCTTGCCATGGACGAAATCGGCGGGGCCCGGAAAACCCTGCAGGACGCCCTCGAGACCGATCGGGAGAATCCGGCCCTGCTGGCGTCGCTGGCGCAGGTGGAACTGGCCCGGGGGAACCGCGAAGAGGCGCTCGCTCTGCTCGATCGGGCCTGGGAGGCGGCGCCCGGCATGCCGGGACTGGCGCCGCAGCGACTGTTGCTGCGGGCGGGCATTCACCCGGAGGATCCGGAGGTGGCGCGGGAAGCGCGCCGCATGACGGAGGATCGGCGAAACGCCTGGGCCGGGTATCTGGCCCTGGCCCAGGTTTACGAGGCGCAGGGGCGGATCGAAGATGCGATCGCGGCCTACCGAAAGTCTCTCCGGCGGCGGGAATCGCCGGCGACGTTGAACAACCTCGCGTTGCTTCTCGTCCGGAACGATCCCGGGAAGAACGGCGGGGAGGCCCTCGACCTGGCCCGTCGCGCCCTTGAAGCGGCCCCGGGAGAACCGGCGATCCTGGACACCGTCGGCTGGGTCGCTTTCCGGGTGGGGGAGCTCGCCGAGGCCGGGGAATTCCTGCAGCGGGCCTGGGAAACGATTTCCGGGCGCAGCGGGGCGAGTCCTGCGGAACGTTCCGCGGTCGCCCTGCACCTGGCCGCGCTGCAGCTCCGGCGCGGGCGGATCGATGACGCGCGGAAGCTCCTTGCGGGCATTGCGGCCTCCGATCTGTCCCGGGAGGACCGCGCGGTGTACGACGACCTGGTGCGGCGTCTGCGGGTGTCGCCGGGGGCCTGACGGCGCAAGCGCGAACGGCCGCCGGGACGGGGCCCGTCCGTCGCGCCTACGGCAGGGGCACGCGCACGGGAATCGATGCCAGGGTGCGGCACTCCCGGTCGACCAGGCACCGGGACAACGCCACCACTTCCAGGGCGACGGCGGCGGCGGGCGGGGAGAAGGGCGCGATCTCGATCCGGTGGGTCGTCGCCGATCGCTCGTAAACGACGGGGGTTTCCAGCGGGTAGATCCCGGACGGGAAGGCCTTCCCGTCCTGCTTCGTTGCGGGAGGATCGAGCCGATCTTCCTTCGCATCCAGGGTGCGGTAAAGAACCTGGGAGGCCCCCGCGGGCAGACGGGTGGTCCACGTCACCTCCGTCCGGGCCAGGTGGGACTGGACGCGCACCCGGACCCGGTCGATCCGGTCGTCGGGGGTCAATTCGGCTTCGGCGGGAATCAGCCGCGGCGCCGGCCAGGGAATCTCCCGCAGGGTGAATGCGTCCCAGTTCATCTCGTAGATCGGCCGGGTGGCGGGACGTTGTTCCGGGTTGCAGGCGAGATACACGGTGACGACGTCCGATCGCGCCTCGGCCTCCACGGAGAACCGGCCCCACCGGTAGTAGCTCTCGTACGGCGACCAGACGATGCTTTCCGGAAGCCCGGGCCCTTCCTTTTCCGGCGTGCGGGGATTGTCCCCGATCGCCTCGTCGTAGGGCGGGGCGGGATGCTTCGTGACATCGACGGAAAACTGTTCGGTCAGGGTTCCCAGGGGATCGATGCCCACCCGTTCCCTCGGCTCCGGCGCCCCCGGGGGACCGAAGAATCCGTATCCTTCGAGCCGGTACCAGTGGCAGGGTTCGATCCCGCGCACCGTCTGCAGGATGCCTCCGTGCCACGCCAGCCCCCACATGTGGATCCGAACGTAATGGGTCCCGCTGAAGGGACGGCTCTTCTCGGCGACATGCTCCGGCGCGTGAGGGGGAACGAACCATTCGTACCATCCCGTCGGCGTCCAGCCGCGATACCGCTGGTACCAGACGCCGTTCTCGAAATCGCCGTTGTACAGGAGGTCGGCCCCGATCGTCTTCGGTTCCGCCGATCCCGCGACGGGTTCGGGAGTCCGCGGAGTCCCCCCTTCCGCGGCCGGTTCCGGGCGGCGGTATTCCGAGAAGACGCCTTGGCATTCCCAGATCGTCTCGGGCGGTTCGATGGGCCGCAGGGGTTCCCCCGGGGGAAGGACATGACGATCCAGCCGGAGATGGTCGGGGTAGACCCACATCGTCATGGCGTCGCATTCCCCCCAGGGCCCCCGGGCCATGCCGGCCCCCGTGATGAAGGTCACCCCGAACCGCTCTTCGACCCTGAAGTGATGATCGTCTCCGGAAAGAACCAGCTTGACGTTATGTTTCCCTTCGAGGCCTTCGAACCAGGGGGCCATTTCCCCGATGAGATTGCGATGGTGCAGGATGATCGTGATCGAACTCTCGTCGGGTTCGACCAGCAGACGCCGGATCCAGTCCCGTTGTTCCGGCGAATCGTAGCAATCGGTGACGATGAACCGGATGCCCCCGCGCCGGAAGATGTAGCGGTAGGAGGGCCGATCCCCGTCGTCGCCCCCGGGCGGGGGCGTCGCCGCGGTCTGCCAGGCCGGCAACTGCAGGATCTCCGGGTTCCACCTCGGCCATTCCGGACCGGAAAGGTATTCCGTGACCCGATCCTGGTAATAGCCCTGTCCCGGGGCGAGGCGGCCGGTGTCGATCCGATAGAGGCCGTCGACGGCGGCGCGGCGCAGATGCCGGTGCAGCACGCCTCCGTCGAGATCGTGGTTGCCCGGGGCGAGATGGAATTCCACCGGCGGATCCTGCCGGTGCATCAGTACGACCACGTCGCGCCAGGCGCATCGGTTGGCCCATTCGAACCGGGTGTCGCCCGTGTGGATGACCATGCTCGGACGGTTTTCCCCCACCTCGGTGACCAGGGCCGTGATCCGTTTGCAGTCGGGGGTCTGGGTATCGGTGATCCAGGCGAAGTTCCACATCGGCGCCCCGGAATCCGCCAGGGCTCGGGTCGCGGGCATCGGAAGGAGCACCGGGAGGATCCCGGCGAGCACGAGAATTCGACGACCCCACAACCGAACGTTCATCTTCCTGCGCCTCCGCCGATCCGTACGAAAGGATCGGCGGAAAGAGTAGGCCTCGCGGGCGGCGGCCGACAAGAGAAAAAGGACCGGCCGAAGGGGGCCTTTTTCCTTGCAAGTAACGTTCTCGCGGATGCAGCATCCCTTTCCATGTGGAGGCGGAACGTGTGCTTGCGAATCGGCGGATGCGGCCGGGTTCGAACCGTGGTCCTGCTCCTGGGACTCCTGGCGGGCCCGGCGGCGCGGCATGAGGGGGCGGCGGAGGTTCCGGGGGAAGTCTTCCGCGAACCGTTCGAATCCGGGTTCGAAGAGGGCGTGGCTCTCGGGTGGACCGGGGTCGCGATCGGTTCGGGAGGACTCTTTTCCGAGAATCCGAAGACCGGACCGATCGGCGGTTCCCTGTACGGGGGCGCCCGGTGCTGGGGCGGTCCGTGCGAAGAGGACGTCCAGACGATCGCGATGTCGGCGAAGGTCCATCTGGTCGGCCTGGGCCGCATCGACATGGCCGGCAAACTTCGCGAATCCCTCGGCGCCGACACGGTCGTGGTGTTGCGTCTGGATCCGGGCGCCTGGGCCCGGGAAAAGGGGGTGCGTCTCCTGGAAGGCGACGTCGAGGGGCGGGGCCGCGCGTTCGCCGATTTCTGCTACCGGAAATCGCTCGGCGCCTCGAGCTGGCCCCGGGCGTGGTGCGGGCTGAACGCCCCGGATTTCGAGGATCCGGAGACGGTGCGCAGGGTCTGCCTCTTCGAGAGGGCGTTCACGGAACGGTTGCACGAGCTCGGGGGACGGTCCTGCGTGTTGAACCTCGCGGCGGGGAGCCCGGCGGCGGAGGAGAACATGTTTCTTCCCGAGGTCCGGGATCTGTTGGCGGAGGCGGACTACTTCGGATACCACGCCTACGGAAGTCCGGAATCGGTGTTCATGAGCGCGGAGGCGGACGGGGACGGGTGGGCCCTGCGTTGGCGGCGGTTCCGGCGCGAGTACGAGAAGCGGGGGTGGCGCTTTCCGCCGGTGATCCTTACCGAGGCCGGCCTGCGCGAGGGGTGGATCGACCGGGGCGACCGTTTCACGCCGGAGATGGTCGCCGAAGATCTGACGACCTTTGCCTCGCGGATTCACGGGGATCCGGGGGCGTTGGGCCTGTGCGTATTTCTCACGGGCGCCTGGCCGGGGCAGGACCTGCAGACCCGCGACATCACGAAGTATCCCGAACGGATCATCGCGCCGATCCGCGCCTGGAACCGGGCCCATCCCGTCGATGCGCGATCGGGAACGGGATCGCAGGTCATCGCCGGGTACGGCGAGGCGTTCGACCGGGCGATCTGCCGGCGGATCCGGGTCGCGCCGGGCGGCCGGTTCCGGTTTTCCGGATGGCTGAAGTTCGAGTTTTTCGACGGGCAGGGCGCACCGCTGGGACACCGGGCCTTCGCGCGGATCGGGGTCGATCCGACGGGACAGACCGATGATCCCGATGCCGCGACGGTGTCGTGGTCGGAGAATCTTCTCGGAGAGGTCGTGCGGGAAACGGACGTCTTCACCGAGGTCGAAAAGGAGTTCGACTCCGTCGGGGCCGAGGCGTCGATCTGGATCCGGTTCGGTCAACCGGCGGCCAAACCCTCGGTTCGACTCTGCATCGACGATCTGGAAATCCGGGGGATCGGGCCATGAAACGGTTCCGTCGATGGATTGTCGCTGCGGCCGCGGCCGGGGCCGCGATCGTCGCGGCCGGCGCCTTCGGGGACGGGGCGTTCACGTTCTATTTCTGGACGGATACCCATTTCGACGGTGCGGACCGGGCGGGGCTGCGCGCGGACGCCGTCGCCGACATGAAACGGCTCGAGGGCGAGGCGTTCCTGGCCGGGTTCGGCCGTCTGGACGACGTTCGGTTCGTGCTTCACGGGGGCGACGTCACCACGAACGCCCGGCCGTGGATGTGGAACGACGACGCCGATGGATCCGGGGGATCGTTTCTCCGGACGATCCGGGATCTTCCCTGGCCGGTCTACGAGGTCCGCGGCAACCACGACGCCGACGGAGGCCGCACCTGCGTGGCCGAGGCCGTTCGGGAGCGGCACGGGAACCTCTGGTACTCCTTCGACGAAGGAGGGGTCCATTTCGTCGGGCTCGACATCGTGGCGGATCCGCCCGGACCCGGTTCGGAACAACTGCGGTGGTTGAAAACGGACCTGGAGAGCGTGGGACCGAACCGGCCGGTGATCCTCTGGTGGCACATTCCTCCCGCGGATGCGGACGCCTGGAAACCGCTGGCCGAGACGCTGGCGCCGTACAACGTCGTGTTGATCCTGCACGGCCACACGCATCGTCACCGGCGGTACCGCTGGCACGGGTTCGACGTCTGGGACGGCGGACACAACGACGGCCGCGAAAACGCCTGGAGCGGGGATCCCTCGTCGTTTTCGGTCTTCCGTGTGGAAGACGGCCGGCTGCGCGCCTGCCACTATTTCAACGCGCAGGACCGCTGGGAGACGACCTGGATGCTGGACAAGGCGCTGGTCCCGGCGCCGTAATCGGGACGCGGTCTCAGACCGAGGCGCCGTCGCGCCCGGACCGGAAGATCTGTCGCTTGACGCTCGGTTCCTCGATTCCGTAAGCGGCCCGCGCCGCCTGGGTGGCCTTTTTCTCCTGGTAGGTGGCGCCCCAGTACCAGACGAAAACCACCAGATGAATCGCCGCCCACGCGGCCAGCACGATCGGATAATGGATCAGCAGGGGGAACTTCGCGCCGAGAACCAGGATGAGCTGCAGGGACCGGTACGTGGTCACGACGAAGAGGAGAATGGAGATCACCGCCACGTGGAAGGAATAGATCGAGCGAAACGACCCCGGGTTGTGCAGGGAGACGCCGAGGATCGATCCCGCGTCGGGGGCGTCGTCGTGAGCGGCCTCCAGCAGGTGGGTCACGAAGAGATCGCCGCCGAGGCTTCGGTTGAGGCGTTCCTCGATCGCGCGGGCCTGGATTCGACCGAGTCGGATGCGGGAATCGAGCAGACCGAGATGGCAGATGCCGAAGAGGATGAGGAAGGGGATCGAGAGAACCAGCGCGCCGAGCGCGGGAAGCAGGGAGAGGGTCAGGATCGTCAGCAGCATGGCGCCGCCGAGCACCACCATCCGGGCCGTTTCCCGTTCCCACCGCCCCGTGCTCTCGCGGACCTGAAGAAGGTCCTCGTGCAGGAGGCGGATCAGCGTCGTCTCGTATCGTTCGTCTTCCATGGGCGGAGTCTTCCCGTCTCCCGGCGCCTCCCCCGCCGGCGCTGCGCCCCGGACGGGATCCGATTCTTAGGGCTACAGCAGATCCCGGGCCGGGTTCGATCGGGGAGGCCGTCAAAGACGGCGAACGCCGTCCTCGGGCCTTTGCGTGCGACCGGCCGGATCAGTCGGATTCGAGGATGACCTCGACGTTGGAACGGGGGACCCGAACGACTTCGCCGTCGTCGAGTCGAAGCTCGACCACGCGTACCCGCGCGCCGGTCTCGATCTCCACGGGCTGTTCGGGCAGGGAAAGGACGGTCGCCAGCCGGCCGAACCAGGGGGCGCGGATGACGCGCACCGTCGCCCCCGGCGCAAGCTCCTGGGCCGCGGTTTCCGGCGCCGGTGTCCCGGACGGGGCCGACGCGTCTTCCCGCGGAACGATGATCTCGGGCCGGATCACCCCCGCGCGGATCTGCGTGGTGCCGTTGATCGAGGCCGTCCGGCCCGTCAGACGGCGCAGGAGCCTCGCCGTGCGTTCGGCCATGGCCAGCTCGCCGAATCCCTCGGTAACCACCAGGGTGAAGCCGATTTCCTCCTGGCCGGTGATGGCCACGCCGATCTCTTCCCCGAGCAGGGGATGCATGTCCCTCTGGCCGATGCTTCCGCAGACGACCCCGGCTGCGCCGATCTCCCGGGCTCGTTCCAGCAACGGGAACCGCGCGCGCCCGGGAAAGGCGAGGACCGTGCCCCGATCGTCCGCCGAGATCGCTTCCGGACCGGGAGTGGTCTTTTCGATCCAGCGCAACGGGCCGGTCCTCTCCCCGCCGAGTCCGAAGATTCCCTGGACGACGGCCGCGCGGGTCTCGATGACGGCGCCCCGTTCCGGCAGAAGGGAAACCACGACGCCGTCGACGTAGGCGCGCAGCTCGAGCAGGACCGGATCTTCGCGAACGGTAAGGTGCCCGGTTTTCGTCGAAAGCGATTCGACGACGCCGTCCGCCGGACACCGGCACACGTTGCGGATCAGGCCGAAGAGATGGCGGATCTCGCCGAGCACCTGTCCCGAGGCGACCCGGTCGCCTTCCCGGACCCGGACGACCCCGGGCACGCGGTCGGGTTCGATGTCCAGGATCTGCGCGGCCCGCACGATGTGGAGCCTGCCCGGCCGTTCCGCGCGCGCGACGACCGTGTCGTGGCGGACGCGGTCGCCCGCGCGGACGAGCACCTCGCCCTGGAGCGGCAACACCCGATCGCGACGGATCACCGTCGCGGGGGCGACCAGCAGCCCCGGCGTATAGGCGTTACCCATGGGAAGGCACCCCCAGGGCCTCCGCCCAGCTCGAGAGCCGCCGCCGCCGTTCCTCGTCGTCGGCCGGCAGCACCAGCGGACGTCCGCGGGCGTCCACGATCGGACCGACGATGCCCGCCTTCGTCGCGTGCACGACCTCTTCCCCGGGCCCCTTCCCGAAATCCACGCCCCGTTCCGGACGCGCCCGGATCTCGATCTCCTCCTCCGGATCCAGCCCGCGGAACCGGATCATTCCGCCCCACTGCGCGGTTTCCGTGCGGGATCCGCCGCGCGAGACGACGGTGACCGTTCCGCACCTCCGGCCCGGGCGGATCCGGCCCGCGGGAACGGGGACCACGGCCGTTCCCAGCGGCACCAGGCAGTCGCGGTGGAGCACCTCCATGGCGATGTCGGCGTGGAGTTCGGCGAGTACGCCGAGGTGCGGCATCATGAAGATGCTGTCGACGAAGAGATCCGTGACGCCCCGGGGTTCGAAGGCGTCCAGAAGCATCCAGGCGGCCTGGGCCCGCAGAGGGGCGTGCGAAAGGGCGCCGCCGCTGCCGATGATGACGTCCAGGCGCATCCGGTCGATGAGGCGTTCCCCGGCCCGTTCCTGCCCGAAGGCGTCCCCCATGGTCCGCTGCTGCTGGATGCCCTTCAGCCCCACGGCGAGCTGCAGATGATGCCCGTAGGAGAGCCGGAGGGCCTCCCGGGCGATCGCCTGTTCCAGGATCAGTTCCCCGGTCGTCTGCGGCACGGTCGTCGGCCGGATCATCTTGTTGAGCGTCATCTCCCGCAGGGACGTCTCGTCGACGTCGAACGGCACCCAGCGTCTCACGGCCTCGACGCCGGCTTCCCGGATGACGTTGCTGATGTTGTAGCTCATGCCGTAGTTGGCGCTGACGGTGCGGGTGAACCGCCCGGAATAGACGGAGAAAACGTCCGTGGTCGCGCCGCCGATGTCGACGGCCACGACGTTGGCGTTCCATCGGTCGGCGGCCGCCTGGACGCATCGGCCGAACGCGGCGGGGGTGGGGAGGATCGAGGTGCTGACCCAGTCCATCAGCCGGGGGTATCCGGGCGCCTGGGCCATGACGTGTTCGAGAAAGACGCGGTGCACGGCCTGCGCCGCCGGATCCAGGTTCTCGTTGTCCATGGAAGGTCGGACGTTGTCGACGGGGATGAGGTCGCAGACCCCGCCCAGGACGTCCTCGACGGCGTCGAAGGCCTCGCGGTTCGCCGCGTAGATGACCGGCAGGCGGAACCCGCTTCCGAAACGCGGTTTCGGTTCCGCCATCAGGAGGCTTTCGGCCATGTCGACGAGGTGCTCCCGGGTTCCGCCGTCGGTGCCCCCCGCCAGCAGGACCATGTCCGGGCGGATGTGGCGGATCCGTTCGACGCGCTGGTACTCGGTCCGGTCGTCGTCGAAGGTGAAGACGTCGATGATGATCGCCCCCGCGCCGAGGGCGGCGCGCTGGGCGCTCTCGGCCGAGATCGTGGAAACGACGCCCATGACGGCCATCTGCAGCCCGCCGCCGGCGCTGCTCGTCGAGACGTAGAGATCGACGCCCCGATCGGGGCCTTCCCCCAGGATCAACCGGCCGTCGCGCAGCATCGGGCGGCCGGTGACCTCCTGCAGTTCCGCCACCGCGTTGACGACGCCGATGGTGACGTCGTCGAAAGGCGCTTCGACGGTCGTCGGCGCCTCGCCGCGGGCGACCAGCCGCCAGGCGTCCTCCCGCCGGGCGATGAGAATCGCCTTGGTGGTGGTGCTGCCGCAGTCCGTGGCGAGGATCGCGCGGATCGGCCGCTCACCCATGGGAGACCTCCGTCGGTTCCTTCGCCTCGAGATGGAATTCGATCCTCTCGGCCAGGAGGCCCAGCGCGCGCCGGTCGGCCAGCAGCGCCTGGACCTTCTCCGCGCGGATTCCGAAAATCGCCTTGATAAACGGGTCCAGGATCAGCGAGGCGTGCAGGGCGAAGTTCGACAGCGGCAGGTGGGTCAGCACCAGGAAGAGCGCCGGGCGCCCCACGCCGGCGCGTACGACCCGCCGGGCCCATCGGTCGATCTGTTCCTCGGGAATGGGATCGCCGTCGAGGATCATGCCGGGCCTCCGAACTGCCGGAGCCATTCCATGATCAGGAACGACATCCGGTCGATCAGCCAGGAGAGACGGGTGCCGACCGTGTTTCCGAAGAGCGCGCCGAACCCCATCATCATGACCAGGCGTCCGAGCCGGTGGACGCCGCGGACCGTTCTCGAACCGGTGCGCAGCAGGAAGACGAAGTAGATCATCACCAGAGCGACGGTGATCACGAAAACCAGGTTGCGGAAATTGGTGAAGGTGAACAGAAGGCCGTCGGCCGTGCGGGTGACCAGGGGTTTGAAGGTGGTGACCACCTGGGGGATGGCCAGCGAGGTGAACTTGCCGAAGGCGATGCCCAGGGTCATCCCGATGAAGAGACTGACGGCGACCTTGTTGAGCCAGGCGTGCCGCTTCGAATAGATGAAATACCAGAAGCTTCCGGGGATCAGCAGCAGGACGTAGAGCCAGGCCCACGAGAACGGTTCGCCGCCGGCGGGGATCGACTCGAATCCCCGCATCATCGGTTTCCACCAGTTCGGGATCAGGATCTTGTCCACGATCTCGTAGGTCGTGTAGGCGAGGGCGCTGCCGATGATGAAGTGTTCCAGGAAACGGTAGAGACGGTTGTCGCCGAAGAGGAAGGTCATGATCCCCAGCGTGCCCAGGGCCGCGAGCCAGACGCCGAACCGCATCGGGAAAAAGGAAACCCCGGCGCGCTGATGCGCCAGGAAATCCGCGACGGCCGCGACGAGGAAAACGACGAGTCCGACGCCGATGACGCGGTTGACGATCGGGCGTTCGGTGATCACCGGCGGCTGCGGCGGCGGGGTTCCCCCCGGCGCGCGACGCCGGGACGCCAGGTAGAATCCGACGTTGCCCAGGATCACCAGCGCGATGATGAAGACCCGCCCGACGGAGAGGGCGTTCCGGCGGGCCAGCGAGGCGCGGTCGGCCGGGGAAAGCGCCTTCACCTCGGGATCCAGCAGGTGTTTGTACTCGCTGGCGCCCCGCACGCCGTCGAGCAACCCGACGATCTGTCCCGAATCCACGTAGGAATACATCTGCGTGGCCACGATCGACATCGTCGCCACGGCGACCTTCAGCTTCGGGTATTTCGGCAGGATGACCCCGATGACGTCTTCCCCCTCGGACCCGGCGCTGACGGTGACGATCATCGAGGCGTCCGGCAACCGGCGCAGTTTCCGCATGATCGGAAGCCGCTCGACGGGGGTTCCGTAGAAATCCTTCACGACGAAGGTCTGGATGTCGTTCTCCAGCCCCTGGAGGACGGGGGCGATGGTCAGGGCCCGCACCCCTTTGAAGCCGAGATTGGCCCAGTCGCGCCCGTAGACGGGGGCGTAGGAGGGGTCCCTCTGTTTCTCCCGCCGGATCTCGGCCTGGATGACGTCGCGGGTCAGCTCGCTGGGAATCGGGTCCAGGGCGCTGGAGAAGACCACGAAGGGGATCCGCCGGCGGATCAGGTGGCGCACGATCGCCTCGCACTGGGGCCGGTTCTCCCCCTGGGTGCCCGGGCCCCAGCTGCTGATGACGAAGACGACGCCGGGATCCTCCCGTTCGGCCAGACGTTCCACGGCCTCGTAGACCCCGCGGGTCTCGCTGGAGACGAAGACCGGCAGGGACCATTCCACGACGAAGGGGACGCACAGCAGCAGGAAGAGCGTGCCGTAGACCAGTTCCCGCGGGATCCGCGTGAGTTTCACGGCCTCACTCCTCCTCTTCCGTTCCGCGGGGTTCCGCGACGATGTCCCGTTCCAGCCCGAGCCAGATGCGCCAGGCCATGGCGATCGTCGCGACGGCGATCCCGAGGTTCAGGGCCCGGAAGACGGCGGTGTTGACGACGTTCATCATGAACTGGGCCAGTTCGGGCAGTTGCGCCCGGTGGGCGGGCGTGTCGGCCAGCCAGCGGGTGAGCAGGTTCCCGACGGGATCGTGGCCGAGCATGCAGATGACGGCCACCACGCTCATCACGGCGGCCTCGGCCGATCGGATCCGGAAGGCCCGGTAGGCCGCGTAGGTGATGTAGAAGGCCAGCAGGGCCATGACCGTCGAGGCCAGCGGCATGTTCATGAACTCGATGTAGAACCGCAGGGAATCGAAGGTGTCGTCGGCGAACCGGCCGTGGGCCCGGAGCCAGGCGCGCTGGAAACAGAATCCGGCGACCAGCGCGAAGGAGGCGAAAACGACGACGCTGTAGCCCCAGTTGCGCTTCCGGTTCAGGATCGCGGTCAGGTGCGCGCGGAAGACGTTGATGATGCCCAGGCCGATGGCGAAGGCGCCGATGACCACGATGCTGTTGCTGACCACGCCCAGGGAGGCGTCGATCGACCAGGGGGTTCCGGACAACAGCCACTGGGCGAGGTAATAGGCGCCCGTGACGAAGAGGACGAACCAGATGATCCTGCTGCGCATCGCGGCGGGTTCCCGGGGTCAGTTCCTCAGCACGCGGACGATTTCGCCGATCCATTCCCGCAACGGGAGGGGACCGAAGGTGACGGCGACGACCCCGGCCAGGATGACGGCGAGAATGACGAGCTTGACGACGTCCTGCCCGGCAAGGCTCCCGCGCAGGGTGGGATTCTCCCCGAGCAGGGCGCTGGCGGCGTAGAATTCCTCGCCGATAATCACGTAGTCGCAGGCGGCGATGAAGAACGGCACCTGGAAGAGCTGCGGGGTGGCGGCGATCTGCAGGGCCTGGATCACCTGGCCGGTCTCGCCGAACATCAGGGATTCGGCCTCCCACCGCCCGAAGTAGAAACAGGAGGCGGGCCGTTCCCGGAGCATGTACCCCATGGAGGCGATGGCGTAGAAGAACTGGCCGCCCGGAAAGAACCGCAGGTTGGCGGGATCGAAGGCGTCGGGATTGCCGGCCTCGAGGCATCCCTCGCGGTAGGTGTTCCGGATCAGCGGAATGGTCCGTTCCCCGAGAATGGGGATGATGAGGCGGCTCTTCAGTCGCGCGCTGAGCCGGGCGACGTATTTCAGAACCGGCATGGCCGCGAAGGTCTCCGGGTCTTCCATGTCGCTGAGGCTGATGCTGAAAAGGGAGGGGCGTCCCATTTCCGTCGCCCGGCCGACGGCGTCGGGGATGGCGCTCACGCCGGCGATCTCCCGGATCGGGAACCGGACGCCGCGCCGGGCCGCGTAGATGCCGAGGCTGACGGTCACCGCCAGGAAGAGAAAGGCGAGCCTGTGGACGATCATTTTGAGCCACTGGTCGTCGAGCGCGCGGACCCGGTATCGGAGAAACTCGAGGTTGGCGGCGCGGAGCCGCCGGGCCGGGTCGGACGCGGGTTCCGGGCGGGATTCCCACTCGCGCAGGATCTCCCGGTAGAGACGCCGCGCGTTCAGCGTGTCGCCGGACTGCGCGGCCAATTCCGCGGCGATCACCGGGGGCGCCGGAGCGCCGTCGAGCCGCCGTTCCACGACCCTCCGGGTGTCGGATCCCTTTTCCTGCGCGAGCGACTCGATCGCCGCGGCGGCCGCCTCGAGATCGGGTTCCCCCTCGGACGGATGCAGGAATTCATCGAGGGCGGGGGTCTGCGTCTCTTTCGAGGCGGGAGGCGGAGACACGGTTGCCGCCGGGCCGGCCGCGACGGCGGCGAGGAGGAGGATTCCGCCCAGGAGGCATCCCGACCGGAGGATCCGCAGGGGATTCGCGGCGGGAAACGACGATCTCCTCTTCATCCCGGGATGCTCGGAACGTGGATCCCTTCGGCGAGGAAACGCCCTACCAGCCGCTGTACCAGGTCGTCGGATGGTCGCAGGTATCGGGCGTCCAGATGTGCGGCCCTTCCGGGTGTTTCCCCTTCTTCTTGTAGACGCTGATCTGCTTCTTGGCCCGGCCGATCGCCTGCTTGTTCTTGAGGAACTCCGCGTGTCCGTCGACAAACGCCGCATCGGCGCCCCGGCTGTGCCGCCACGCGATCATGTTGCTCCACCAGTTGGGGGAACTGAACGAGTTGCCGCTGTCGTCTTGGGTCTCGTCGGCCACCCAGTTCCAGTTGCCGTCGATGACGGTGATCAGGGTCGCCGGACGGGTGTACCGGTTCGGACAGTCCTTTCCGAGCCAGCGCAACCAGGTGTTGAACGCGTAGCTCTCGACCCGGTCGGTGTCGAACCCCCAGCTGCTGGCACGCTGCTTCAGCATCTCGCCCGGGTGGGGATTGTCGGCCCGGCAATAGCCCACGTCGCGGGAATTGCCGATGTACCCCCCGTCCGAAAGAAGGGCGATCCACGTCTTGAAATTGCTGCCGCCCTTGCCGTTGTCGATCGCCGTGAAGTGATTGTGGTCGTCGGCGTAATTCGACAGCGCCAGCGCGAGCTGCCGCAGGTTGTTCATGCAATGCGCCTGGTTGGCCTTCTCCCGGGCCTTGGAGAGCGCCGGCAACAGCATGGCGGCCAGGATCGCGATGATGGCGATCACAACCAACAGTTCGATCAGGGTGAATCCCCGCCTCTCTCCGGGCCGGTTTCCTTCCGGTCTCTGCATGACGCTCCCCCTTCTTCCATACCGTTGTCGGGCACGTCCTCGTCCCATCGGATTTTTATCACAGACCGCCGCCGGGGTCCAGTTCCCGACGACACCGCCGATTATGCCCAATCAAACGTTTCGTTCAATATATTAAAAGCACCCGTCCCGGAGATCTTGACCCGCACCGAGGACGGGTGAGAGAGTTTCCCGGCGGAAGGCCGATTCGTTCAACGGAGGAGGAGGGAATCATGAGGCGATTCGATACGGATGCGCGAGGCGCGGCCAAGGGAGTCCAGGTCACCCTGTTGATCCTGGTCATCGTGGTCGCGGCCGTCTTCGTCGTGCGGTATTTCAAGACCTCGGAGCAGTCGAGGCTCGGCTACAGCGAATACCGGCCGGGATTGGACGCGGTCATCGGCGAGAAACTGGGAGCCGCCCTGGCGGAGGCGATGGGCGGGTCCGGCGATGCGGTGATCATCGCCCAGGTGAAGCTTTCCGACCGGGTCAACCAGCGGGCCCGGACCCGCGCCTCGGCGGCGCGGGAGACCCTCGAGAAGGCCGGGGTTTCCGTCGTGTCGATCGTGGAACCGACGCCGGACGAACTCCGGTCGTTCGGCTGGTCGGGATCGATGACCGAGGGGATCGCCGCGGGGTATCTTGCGGATCTTGCGGCGAAGAATCCCGGGATGAAGGGGATCCTCAGCCTGCCCGGCTATCCGAGCACGCACCTCGACGCCCTGCAGCCCCTGATCGCAAAGGGCGTGAAACTCGTCGCCTTCGACGAGGGGAACCTGAAGAAATACGATACGTTGATCCAGCGCAAGTTCCTCGTCGCGGTGGTGACGATGGATCCCGACTCGGAATACGAGGAGTCGGATTTCGAGGATCTCGAGACGCAGGCCGAGGAGGCCTTCTCCAAGATCTACCAGTTGATCCGTCCCTGAGGCGGACGCGGTCCGGGGGGGAGTGGACGCGCGACGGCCCGGCCGGGCCGTCGGCCGGGACGGCCCGGCGCTTCGCCGCCGGCGGACTCACGGTACGTTGAAGACCAGGATTCCTTCCGAATCCTCGGCGACCGCCCCCGGAGCGGCGACCCCGCGCTGAACGCGGACGTGCATCCGCCGGCCCTGCCAGGCCAGGTTCCGGACGTCGATGCGCGGCCAGGACCGCGGCAGCACGGGATCCAGGGTGAGACCGTCGCGGCCCGCCTCCATGCCGAGGAATCCCCGCAGGAAATAGATCGGCGCCAGGCAACCGACGCCCATCGCGTAGTCTCCGCCGTTGATCTCCTCCCCCGGACAGCCGATGCCGTTGATGTCGGCGACGCCGTTTCCCATCCATTGCATCAGATCGGCGGCGGCTTCCACGAACGCGGCATCGAGGTCGGCGCACCGCGCCAGCGCGCCGGCGGCGATGGCGTTGTGCCAGAACCAGATGCCGCCCCGTCCGTCGTTCTGTTTCGCCAGACCGATCCCCTCGATCCACCAGCCGTTGGACCGGTTCGCAAGGAAACGGGCGATGCGCTCGCGGTTGGTCGCGGTCAATGCCCCGTCGATCAGGGCGATCGCGTTGTAGAGAGGCACGTCGTAGGAGGGGTGCATGTGCCCGGCGAAGGGGGAGAGGATCACCCCGGCCGGAATGATCCGCCCGTTCGGTTCGACGAGGTCTTCCTCCAGGATCAATCCCCCCTGCGGCCGGGTCCGGTTGAGCATATCGACCGCGGCATCCGCATCCCGCCGGTATGAAGCGGCGTCCATGCCGAACGCATCGGCCATCCGCGCGGCCAGACGCAGGGCGCGGGGCGCGGTGGTCAGGGTGAAAACCACCGCCTGCGTCTCCTGGCCGCCGGTCCATTCGGGCGCATCCGCCCGGAAAGGATGGTAGTGGCGCCGGTAGACGCCGTCGGCGATCCGGAACCAGCGCTCGGCCCGTTCGTCGTCCCGGGTGAAGGCCCAGTAGTCGTGAAGGGAGATCAGTTGGCGGAAGAAACCGCATCCTCCCTCGGGTTTCCAGACGCGCGCCGTCCATGGATCGAAGGGTTGAAAGGCGAAGTCGAACCCGGTGCACGGGTGGTCCGCCACCCCCGGCAGATCGTCGCGCCGGGGGTTCTCCCAGATATGGGCCAGCGACCGCTCGGCCGCGCGCTGGAGCAGGGGATGATCGTCGACGAGGAAATCGAGGTAGCAGAACGGCACGTCCTGTCCCACGTGACCGCATCCGCCGTACCCGAGGGCCCCGGTGGCGATCGCCCCGTTGGGCCACGGCAGGGAAGAGGCCGTCACAAGGCTCCATCGGATCAGGCCGTCGACGGAATCGTTTCCCGTCCTCACCTCCAGGGATCCCGCATCCCGCCACCACCTCGCGGTCGCCTCTTCCGCTTTCCGGCCGGAGGGACGGGGTCGGCGCACCGGCGCCTCCGCCGGAACCGCCCGGAAGAGAAACTCCACGCCGCCTTCTTCCCCCCCGGCGACGTCGGCTTCCAGCACGACGTCGAAGGCCTCCGCCTCCGTTCCCGCGGAGGCGGGGTCGGCGGCATCGGTCCGTTCGACGGAGTAGAGATCCGACGGGGCGGCCCGCACCGCGGCGTTCGCCGCGCCGAAGATCCGCCAGCAGAGCGCGATGCCCTCGTCGCCGGAGACGAACCTGGTTTCCTCCTCCCCGGGTTCGTAGCGCAATCGTTCCCGGGTGAACGCGCCGAACCCGAACGGGGCGTCGAGGACGTCGACCGGTTCGTCGTGCTCCGGCGGCGGCAGGACGACCTTGCGCAGGAGCATGCGCGCCAGCAGACGCACGCGCCCGGTCCCCCGGGGCGGCCGGACGCGGACGCGGAGCGTCGCGTCTTCCCGGGCGGGAGCATGGAGGACCACTTCGGCGCCGTCTTCGGCCTGGAAGCGGATGCTGCCGGGCAGGAGATGAAAGGACCATTCCACGTCGCGGAAGGAACGTTCGGTTCCGCCCGCGGCGTCGACGAAAACGAGGTCCAGCGCGACGCCGTCGTCCCAGGGAGGTTCGGGATGGGCCCGCCGGGCCCGGGCGACGCCGTAGCCGGGATAGACCGCTTCGGTTCCGTCCCCCCAGGCGGTGTGCTCCCCCCAGGTTCCCATCACCGCGTAGAGATCGTAGGCGTCGTCGCCGCGCGGCCAGAAGACATGGGGCATGAACCCGTGGTGCATCCACGCGATGGTCTTGCGGCCCGAAAGCAGGTTCCGGGAATGGGGATGCGGTTCCAGCCGTCCGTCGGGATTCCGGCGCCAGTCGTAACCGCTGATGCACCGGAAGGTCGGCGAGAAGAGGAAGAGAAAACCGGCCCCGTGCCGTCCCCGGATCCCGCCGGCGGGATCGAGGAACGAGGTGGAGGGACCGGGTGCGGGTCGGAGATCCCGGCGTTCGGGGAAGTCGGTCATGAAACGGCTCCTCTCTTTTCCCAGGATCAGGAATGTTCGAACGGTTTCCGGCCGGCCTATTCCGGCGGCCGGGCGGGCGCGACGGGGGTCAGACGGTCCGGCGGCAGGATCCGGATCCATCCCTCCTGCCCGTCCGCCACGATCATGCGTCCCTCGCGATCGAACGCCAGGGATTCGGGGCGCAGGAACGGACCGTGATCGGAGTCTCCCGAGTAGATCGCCTGGATCCGCCGTTCCTCGTCGAAGGCGAGGATCCGGCCCGCCGATCGATCACAGACATACAGGAACCCGTCGGGACCGTAGACGACGTAGGTCGGTTCGACGAATCCCCCGAGTTCGTCGTCCTGTTGGAAGACGTTCGGCGCCGTTTCGAGATAGAGGACGACCCGTCCGTTGCCGGCGTCGGCTACGGCGAGTTCCCCTCCGGCGCAGGCGATCTTCGAAGGCCAGAGGAACTCGTCGGTTCCGGAACCCATGCCGCCGAATTCCGCGATTTGCTCGGCCGACTCGTCGAAGACGAGGACGCGATGATTGCCCGTGTCGACGAGGAAGATCCGGCCTTCGTCGTCGACGGCGATTCCCCGCGGATCCAGCAGATCCTCCGGTCCGGATCCCCGATTCGTTTCGAACCGCTTGCGGACCTGTCCCGTTGCGTCGCAGACGAGAAACCCGAGCCTGTGAAACGCGTTGTAGCCGTCCGGCATGTCCACCATCGCAACCCATCCCTCGGGAGCGACGGCGAGATCCGTCGGAAAGGCCTGGTTGCCGTCGGAAGAGAACCCTCCGATGGGTTCGCCGTCCGGTCGCAGCATCAGCGGGGAATTGCGTTTGGGGTCGCAGACGAGGATCCGACCGTCGGGCAGGATTCCCAGGCCCCCGGCTTCGCGCAGCACGGCGACGGCCGCGGGTCCCGCGGCGGCCCCCCGCCTCCCCTCGACGTCGACCGCCGAGACCCGATACCGCGCAACCGGCGCGGGCATCCCGGAGGAGAAGATCTCACCGAACGATGTCAGGTTCCCCGCGACGTCGGCGACGGTCTCGTAGAGGTATTCGTCGTTCCAGCCGCGCTCGATGCGGTACCGGGCCGGAGCGGGGTCGGACGGCGTCCAGCGGATCCACGTTCGGACCTCCTCGCCGTCCCGGATCGCTTTCACACGGAGGCCGTCGGGCGGTTCGGGCGCGCCGACCGGCGGGATCGCCGTGCGGATCGGGTAGGTCGCCGAATCCCGGTCGCCGTGCCAGCAGGCCAGATTGAACTCCGTGATCTCCAGCCAGCGCCATTCGACATGGCCCCGGGCCTCCAGGCGAAGGAAGAGAAGGCCGTTGGTGCCGACGACGTCGATCCGTCCGAAGGGATTCGGACGGAGAACCGGGCCGATCGCGGTGCGGTGCACGGGCGCGTCGGAATCGGGCATGACGAACTCGCCCCGTTCGTCGGTCTGTCCGCCGAAGAGCACGCGGGACGGGACCCGGCGCCGCTCCGTCTGCCAGGCCGTGATCAGGGTTCCCGGAACCGGCTTGCCCGCGGAGTCGAGAACGAGCAGGCGGTTTTCCTTCGGAATGTCGTAGAGATAGGCGCCGAAATAGCCCCGCCGTTTCCCCTTCATCCGGTTGAGGGCCAGGGTCGAGTGCTCGGAAAACGGAACGTCCCCGTGGCCGCGCATCATTCCCCGGATCTTCGTACGATGCCCGATCGCCACGGGAAAGCCGTCTTCGTCCAGGACCTCGTTGTCGGCGGCGATGGTGTCCAGGTTGTAGAGGTCGATCAGCCCGAGCTGATGGCCCAGTTCATGAATCAGCGCCCAGTCCTTCACCAGGGCGTCCCGTTCGGGATCCTGGTAGTTGGCGAAATCCCAGTAGCCGTCCCAGCCGGCGGCGTGTTTCAGGGGGTTGATAGTGTCGCGGGGTTCCGAATCGGCAAGAATCTTGATCATGTCGATCCGGACGTCCTCCTCGATGCCGTCGGGCGCCGACGGGTACACGGATTCGGCGAACTTTTCCCGCATCAGCCCGAAATGATACTGCACCCAGTCCTCGAAGGATCCCGACCCGAGGGGGCCCGCCACCCGCGTGAAGCCGTTGTAGTTCCTGGCGCGGACCAGGATCACGAAGGCCAGCGCGTCCGTGGCGTCCTCGAGACGGTTGTTCTCGAGGGTGATCTCCTCCGCCGCGTCGGATTCCAGGGCGACCTCCAGTTCGACGCGGTGCCGGCCCGGTTTCCACCGCCACGTCAGGACGAGGTTCGTCGAGGTGCCCGCGGCCAGCGGCGCCTCTTCGTACGTTCGTCCCTCGATCGCCCACGACGCCTTCCCCTGGGCCCGTGCGGGTCCGCGCAACCCGTCGATTCGGCCCGTGTCGACCTCTTCGCCGTCGATCCGCCAGGTGTAGGCGAAGGGTCCCGTTTCCCGCGATCCGTGGTTCACGACGTGGCCGACGAAACGAACCTCTTCCCCGGGCAGCGGTTGTCGTTGGACCCCGTCCCATTCCTCCGGAGCCAGGGGGACATCGGATCCGGGGCGCAGGACGACGGGCAGCCCCTCTTCGTAACGGATCTCGTACGAAGGGTATCGCGGGAGACGTTCGATGAAAGTCACGTCGAGATCCGGCAGATCCGGAAGGGAACCCGCGGAGTCGCCTGCGCCGATCGCCAGCGTCGGAACGAGCAGGACCAGGAAGGAAACAAGCCGTTTCAGCATGAGAATCTCTCCCCGCCCGGGAACGAACGATTCATGCCGGGCTTTGGCGGATCGGCCGACGATACCCTTCCCGGCGGCGGAGGGGAAGCCCCCCTATTCGAGGATCAGGCCGTCGAATTGCGAGGAACCCGTTTCGATCGTGAAGACCGCTTCGGACGTGGGACTGGGTTCGTAGCGGTCCCGGTAGGCCCGGACGCGGATCGTGGCCGAATCGAGCAGGTAGAAGGGCGTGCCGTACGGGACGCCGCCCGGGTACGGATCCGATCCGTCCAGCGAGTAGTAGATCCAGGACTCCGGGGTCGAGGTCCCGAGGGTGATCTTGACGCTGTTCGTGTAGGTTCCGCCGTCCGGATCGATCCAGGGCGTCGCCACCGCCGGCGGGGGCGGATTGTCGGGAACGACCCGGCCGGAGACCCATTGCGCGCCGTTGAGCACCGATCCGGGATGCCCGTTGCCGGAGTAGTCCGCGGCCGCGGCGCCGGTCCCTTCGTCCAGATGCCATCCCGCAACCAGCCCCGCCTCCGGCGCCCCCTGGGTTCCCGCGCCCGCCGCATAGTGTTCGGCGACCTCGCCGGCCGTAAGGACGCGGTCGTAGATGCGGACCTCGTCGACGCGCCCGTCGACGCCGTTCGCGCCGGGGATCCCGATCCGGAACCCGCTCCAGCCGATGTGCTGATTCTGGGCCTTGGCGGCCAGCAGGACGCCGTTCCTGTAGAACCGCGCCGAACGGGTCGAGAAATCGTAGGTGAAGACGAAATGCTGCCATTCGTTCAACGCCAGCGTGCCGGCGGGCAGGTGGGTCGGGGAAAAACGGCTGGAGACGTCGGTTCCCACGTAGAGCGCTCCGGAATCGGTCGTGTGAAAGACGAACTGTTTCCATCCCCCGAGGGCCCGGATCTGCTGGTTGTAGTTGCGATGGCTGTACGGATAGATCCAGAGCTCGACGGAGAAGTCCTCCACGATGTTCGTCAGGGTGTTCACATCGACGAACGAACCGGCGTCGCCGGAGAGTTCCAGTCCCACGGGTTCGTCCGACAGAAAGAACGTTGCCGACGCTCCGGGGCCGGTCTCGTAACCCGTCCGGAAGGCCCGTGATCGCAGGACGGTTCGCCCGGCGAGGAAAAAGGGGCCTTCGTAGAGAGGGGACGTGTCGTCCGGAGTCGATCCGTCCGTCGTGTAGCGAAGAACGGCGTCCGGGGTGTCGGTCTCGAGGGTGACGAGAACCGAACCCGGAAAGACGCCACCCTGCGGCGTGATCGACGGCGTGGAGGTGACCGGCATCCCGGGGTCGGAGGTGAGTCGAAGAACGGCGTGGCCGGCGAACGGGGCGGCGAAGACCTGCGAGCCTCCCGCCGCGACGTCGTCGTCCGCGGTCACGCTGCAGGCGACGGGGTCGATCCACTCGACGTTCATCATCCCCGTCGTTTCGGAAAGATCGACGACGACGCTTCCTCCGTCGGGCAGGTAGACGAGGTAGACGGCCCGGGGCGCCTCGGTGTCCGCCAGGCAATACCCCGTGGAAGCCAGGGCCCCCCGGGGACGCATCCGCGAAAGATCGGCCTCGGAGGCCAGGGTCCGGGTGCAGCCGAGGGCCTGGAAGAGGGATTCCAGAGAGGTGTCCTGGGGGTCGTAGTCGATGTCCAGACAGAAGGGCTGATGCCCGCGGAGGAAACTCTTCCAGGCCCAGGGGACGGTTCCCTCGAAGGTGCCGCCCTCGAGAGCCTTGATATGGTCGGAATCGAGCAGAACGACCTTGCTCCCCCCGGCCGCGGGGGGATCGTTCATGTAGTCTCCGTAGGGCGCCCCCGTCGGCGGCGCCACCCAGTCGGCGGGACTGCCGAAGAGCAGGCCCGGCGCGATCCAGACCTCCTCCGGATAGGGTCCGCCGGCCACGCTCATGCCGACGAGATGTTGCTTGGCGAACCCGGCTTCGCAGCTCCGGAGGTAGTTCATCATGTGGTATTGCCAGGGCCAGGAGTCGTGGACGCTCTCGTTGGAAACCTCGTAGATCACGTTGTCCAGGTCGTTCAGGGTCTCCACGACCTTCCGGACGTAGGCTTCCTGGAGGGCCGTGATGGAGGGGTCGTCCAGCGTGTGGATCCGGTAGCCCTCGGGCGGATCGTACCCGGGAGAGGTCCCGTCGATGCCGTTGATGTTGTTGTCGGGATGAAACGGGTGGAAGGGGAAGGGATTCTGGGTCTCGTGGCCGAGCGTGCCGGTGCTCCATCCCTGGAAGAGCATCACGCAGACGTAGATGTCGCGCTGGTCGGCCGCCTCGACGCGGTTGCGCAACCTTGCGAAGAAGTTCGTGTTGAATCGGGTGAGGTCGAACTTGAGCCCTCCGTCGAGGGCCTGGCCCGGTCCGGTCCGCTGGTAGATCGTCGGCTCGGAACGCGCGTCTTCCCAGACGGCGAGGCGAATGAAGATGAGATGATGGCTCTCCAGGGAATGGAGGTAATCGTCGTAGTCGACGATCGCGGCGCCGCCGTCGATACGATCCTGCAGATTCTGCATGGCGTACCATCCGGTCAGGTACACCGGGTTCCCGTCGCCCGTTCCCAGGTAGCGGGAATTCCCGGAGAGGATGCGAAGGGGGCCGGATTCGACGCCCGAGGCCGCCGCCGCAAGCGCGAGCCAGAGCGCCGCTTCGGCGAACCGTGCGGTTGCCCTCCGCGGACCCGGTCTCGCCCGTCGTTGCGCCGCGGAAGAACCGCGAGCCGGCCCGGAACCGGATCCGAGGGGGCGGCCGGAAAATCGTGAGAATGTCGCGAACATCGTCGGAAGGCTTTCCGCCCGGGGGAAGAAGATGCGCGGAGGGATCCCGGGCCAATCTTCAGAGTACCGCAAGGATGGTCGCCGCACGGGATGCTGTCAATCCAAACGGGGGCGGCCCGGGGAAGGGGACGCCCGGGATCGTCAGCTACGGCCGCCAGGCGCGGGCCTCGTCGAGCATGGCGAGGTAGTTGCGCAGGGGCACGTAGTTGGCCACCGTGTTTCCCGTGCCCAGGGCGAACCGGCCGGGCATGCAATCGTCAAGGATCTTGCGGACGTAACGGCGCAGCGATTCTTCGTCGAGGCGGCTGATCGCGTCCATGTCGACGCCGCCCAGGGCCGCCACGCGGTCCCCGTACCGGCGCAGGAAGTCCGCGACCGGCAGGATCGGGTCCTGAAAGGAGTGGAAGGCGTCGATTCCGACGTCGTCGATCAGGTCGTCCATGATCTCCATGACGTTGCCGCAGCAGTGGTACCAGTAGGGTTTCCCGGCCGCGTGGGCCAGCGACGCGAATCGCCGGAACCAGGGGAAGACGTTCCGGCGGAGAAAATCGGGACTGAGAAGGGTTCCCGTCCGGAATCCGAGGTCGTCGGCGTGGAAGACGGCGTCGACGCGGTCGATGCTCAGCGCGTCGCGATAGGAGGCGAGCAGGCGGCGTCCCCAGGCGTCGAGAACGTCCGAAACGAGTTCGGGATCTTCGACCGACAGGAGGAAGAGATCCTCGTAACCGAGAAAACGCTCCAGCACCATCTCGAAGAGGGTGTTGGAGATCACCAGGCTCATCCCGTCGGGCAGGTGTCGGGCCAGCCATTCGGTTCCCGACAGGTCGTACTCGATGCGGTCCCAGTCGATTCGCTCGAAATCCGCGCGGTTGCGGATGATCCCGCCGGATTCCTCGACCCAGGTTCGTTTCCCACGGCTCAGTTCGGCCGTATCCGGCGCCTCCCGCGCGCGAAAGGTCGGCAGGTTCCGCCATTCGGGCCAGGTGGGAACGAAGTCGTATCCGAGCCTTGCGTAGATCTCGACGACGTTCTCGAGATAACGCTCGCGGTTCCCGGGCCTGTCGTAGGGAACCCATTCCCGTCCGAGCAGCCGGGTGGTGATTTCCTCCATCACCTCCGCGTCGATGAAGAGTTCGACCGGATGCACGCGCCGGGGCGGTTCCTCTCCGCGCAGGACGCGCACCAGGCGCCCGAAATCGGGGGCGGGAGGTTTCGGCAGGGGATCGGACATGACCCGGTATCATCCGCGGGGGACGCCGCGACGCAAGATCCGTTTTTCGGGTCCCGGAGAGAGGAAGAAGGGCAGCGCCGGGGCGAGCGTCGGGGGTCGTGGGGGAGTGACGCCCGCCCCGGCTGGCTGCTCATGGTACGGAAACGGCGTAGAACCCGCGTCGCGCCGAGTCGGCCGCCGGTGCGATCCACCGGTGGACCCCGTCGGTCGCCGCGGTGACCGAGTCGGCCGCCGTCCAGTCGGAACCGTCCTGCACCTTCCAGATGGTGTAGGTGCGGCCGGCCACGACGGGGAACTCGACGAAGATCCTGCCGTCGGGTTCCAGGCCGGTCGCCAGGATCGCAAGGACGCTGGCCGGATCGATCGGGTTCGTTCCCGCCGCATATTCGCCGAAGTTGCTCAGCCCGTCCAGGTCGGCGTCGTCGACGGGACGCACTTCCAGAAGCGTGCGCATCAGCGGATCGTTCGCAGCGGCGATGATCTCCTGCTCCCACGCGTCGGGAAGGCCGTCGCCGTCGACGTCCTCCGGCGAGGTGCGCGAAACGTACTGCGACGGATCGAAGGTGGGAACGACGAGCGGGTCCCCCGCGTCGGCCGGCACGAGTCCCTCGGCCCACGAGGTGCCGTTCAGGAGGATCCCGTGATGACCGTTGCCCGAGTAGTCCACGATCGTGTTGCCCGATCCCTCGTCCAGATGCCAGCCGGCCAGCAGTCCCGGTTCGGGTTCTCCGCACTGGCCGACGCCGTCGGCGTAGGCGGCGGCGATCTCTTCGGCGCTCAGGGCGCGCGAATAGATCCGGACCTCGTCGAGCCTTCCGTCAAGGCTGTACTGCGAACTCGGAAGGCCGAACCGGAATCCGGTCCACGGCTCGGGATATCGCTGGCTGCGCGAGGCCAGGAGCACGCCGTTCCGGTAGAGGAAGGCCTGCCCATGATCGAACACGTAGGCGAAATGCTGCCAGACTCCCAGTTGCAGGGTTCCGGGCGGCAGGTTCGACGGGGTGAACCGGGTCCGCAGATCGGTGCCGACGTAGAGCGCGCCATCGGAGGTCGTGTGGAAGACGAACTGTCCCCATCCGCCGTCGGCCACGATGTTCTGGCTCCAATTGCCGCAGCTCGCCGGATGCATCCAGAACTCGATGCTGAACGCCTCCATGCTTCCCGTGATGGTCGGGATTTCGACGATGTCGTCCTCGCCGTCGAAGAGCAGGGCCGATCCCGTCGGCGGGGGCGGTTCCTCGTCTCCCCCCGGAAGGATTTCGAACGTCGCCGAAACCGTTTCGCTCTCGACGTATCCGGGCCGCAGGGCGATCGCGCGGATTTCCGCCGATTCGGCGAGCACGAAGGGGCCGCCGTAGACCGCGCATTCCGCGGAAGGATCGGATCCGTCCGTGGTGTAGTAGACCGTTGCATCCGCGGCGGGCGCCTGCAGGGCGACCTGCACCTCGTTGGTGAAGGTTCCGCCCGCGGGAACAATCTCCGGGGGATCCGTCGGGACCGGCGGTTCTTCCTCCGCCAGAGTCGCGCCGACGATCCCCGGCCCCCAGGCCGGACCGTTCAACAGGACGCCGTGATGTCCGTTGCCCGAATAGTCGTGCGCGATGGTTCCCTCGGTTTCGTCGAGGTGCCACCCCGCCCAGAGCCCCGGTTCGGGTTCCCCCTGCGTCCCCCGTCCGTCGTTGTAGTGGGAGACGACCTCGTCGGGGGACAGGGCGCGGCTGTACAGGCGGACCTCGTCCAGGGCGCCGTCGACATCGTAGTCGGAACCGACTTTCCCGAGGGCGAAATGCGTCCAGGGCTCCGGATAACGCTGCGTCTTCGCCGCGAGCAGACGGCCGTTGCGGAAGAATCGGGCGTAGCCGTGGTCGAAGACATAGACGACGTGCTGCCATTCTCCCGTCTGAATGGTTCCGGCGGGAAGATGGTTCGGGGTGAAACGGGACCGGAGATCCGTGCCGGCGTAGACCGCGCCGTCGGAGGTCGTGTGGAAGATGAACGTGCCCCAGGGGCCCGCCATGATGTCCTGGTTCCAGTTCTTGCGGCTGGAGGGGCGGATCCAGAATTCCACGCTGAAGGCAGCCGGCGCCCCCTGGATCGAGGAGATCTCGACCACGTCGTCCTGTCCGTCGAAGTAGAGCGCGCCGCCGGGTTCGCCGGGGTCGTCCGCAAGCTCGATGACGTAGGACGCCGACGCCGGCGCGCTGTCCAGGTATCCGTCCGCAATCGCGACGGCCCGCACGGTCGCCGATTCCGTCAGGAGGAACGGTCCCTCGTAGAGAGCCGATTCTCCGGAGGGATCGGTTCCGTCGGTCGTATAGCGGATCGTCGCCCCGGGAGTGGCGGTCGACAGGATCACCTCGACCTCGTTCGTGTAGGCGCCCGGGGCCGGTTCGATCGACGGCGGATCGGCCTGCGGAGTTTCCGCCGCCTGGACCAGCAGAGTGTCGGCGGATTCGAACTCACCGTCGGATGCGCTCAGACGGAGTTCGTAGCTTCCGGGGTCCGTGAATGCCGCGGTGGTGTCGAGGGCATGGGGATCGCCGAAGGTCACCGTCCCCGGGCCGGAGACGACCGACCAGGTGACGACCAGCGCGGAACCTTCCGGCAGACCGTCGTCGGCGACGGTTCCATGAAGATCCGCGGTCTCCGGCAGGACGATCGAAAGATCCGGACCCGCATCGACCTCGGGCGGATCGTTGCCCTGGATCACGGTCACGAAGAGGGAATCGCTGGAGGTGAACTCGCCGTCGGAGGCCGTAAGCACCAGTTCGTAGTCGCCGGGGACGGTGAACGTCGCGGTGGTGTCGAGGGCATGGGGATCGCCGAAGGTCACCGGTCCCGGGCCGGCGGCCACCGACCAAGTGATCTCCAGGACGCCGCCCTCGGGCCGGCCGTCGTCGTTCACCACCCCGTGGAGTTCCCCCGTGCCCGGGGAATGGAGAACGATCAGCAGGTCTCCGCTGGCCTCGACGACGGGCGGTTCGTTCGGCGCTTCCGCGGTTACGGTCAGGCTGTCCTCGGACGTCAGCTCGCCGTCGGACGCCCTCAGGGTCAGCACGTACTCGCCCGGGGTGTCGAACGCGGCGGTCGTCTGCGCGGAGTTCGGATCGTCGAAGGAAACCGGACCGGGGCCGCTGCTCACCGTCCAGGAAACGGTGAGGGTTCCGTCGACCGGCAGGCCGTCGTCCTCGACCGATCCCTGCAGCGCGACGGGATCCGGAAGGCTCGCCGACAGATCCGCGCCGGCCTCAACCGACGGCGCCGCGTTCTCCGGCGGGGGAGGGGAATCGTCCTGTTGAAGGACCTTCTGGAAGAACTTGAACGATTCGCCCGGCGCCTGCTCCGCGTAGAACATCACGACGCGGTCGCCGATCTCGGCGAACTTCGGGGCCGACCCGTGTCGATATCCGCCGTTGCGATACCCGGACGGCGAAAGGGCCGCGGGCCCGTTCCACTGCGCGTTTGCGGCGTCGTACCACATGTAGGAGGCGCGCCACGGATCGATGTTCTGGCCGTTCACGTTGACGCGCGAGAGGAAGATCGAACCGTTCACCTCTTCCAGGCCGACGACGATCGACCAGTCGTCCGGTTCATACCGGATCAGGTCGAGCCGCGAAGGCGACGCCGCGTTGTTGTAGTAGGCCCAGTACTTCGGCGGCCGGTCCGCGTCCGGATCGGGCTGGTGGAAACTGGCCAGGTGCACGGTGCCCCGGGCGTCGACGTCGATCGCGATCCCGTAATCCGTCGTCCCCCCGTCCCAGAGATCCACGGTGTCCGCCCACGTTCCGTCGGGGTGGCGCACCAGGTGGTTCAAACGCCACCCGTTCCGGATGCTGCTGTGATAGCGTCGGGAGAACCCGGCGTAGACGATGTGAAGGTCGCCCGTGGTCGGATCGACGGCGAGATCGCCGTGCGATCCGCCGCCGAGGTCCGGACGGTCCTTGAGAAAGGCGAATTCCTGGACGGGATCGAACTGCGCCTGCCCGGCCTGCTTGCGGGTGTAGATGCACCGCATGCGGTGGAGATAATCGGGCCACGTCGTGATGTTGTTGCACCATTTCCAGGCGATCACGTGCACGTTGTCCTGGAGATCGACCGCGATGCGCGGTCCCATGACCGCGAAGCTCTGGCCGTCCGGTTCCGGCAGCCCCTGGATGGCGATCGGATCGCTCCACCGGCCGTCGAGCGATCGCGTGCGGTACCACACCTCCGATTCGTCGAAGAGGTTCTTCGAATTCGTCGCGTAGACCATGTGAAGGGTGCCGGAGGAATCGACGGCGATCCGGGTCTCCTTGCCGTTTCCCGGCATGCGTTCCGGTTCGCTCCAGGTCTCGCCGCCGTCGGCCGACCGCACGTAGTAGACGTTGACGGCGGAGGAATGCGTCTGGGAATAGACGAAATGGATCAGGTTCCGCACCGGGTCCACGGCGACGTCGAAGGAGGGGTGGCTGGGAACCTGGGCGTTTTCCCCGCCGATCCGCCCGGGCCGGGGATCCTCCTCCCCGGAGGTCTGAACCTTCAGATAGAGGACCGCGTCGCCGCTGAAGGGCGGGGTGAAGGTGTGCGGCCCGCCTTCGACGGTGATCGTTCCGGCCGTTTCCGCCGTCCCCTCGGCGGGGCGGAACCATTCGACCGAGTAGGTGCCTGCTTCCAGGGTCAACGAGAACGAACCGCTGCCGGGTTGATAGACCAGGTATTCCACGCCGGGATTCCGCAGGCAGTACGTCGTGGAGCAGTCCGCGCCGTCGGACGTGGGCGTCAGGGCGCTCAGGTCCATGCGCTGCGCGTAGGAGAGGACGTGGCCCATCGCGTTGCGCGGGTCTTCCCTGGCCGGATCGTCGTCCATCGGATCCATGTAGATCGGGTTCAGCCCGCGGCAGAAGGATTTCCACACCCAGGATCGGTCGCCCCCGACGCCCCAGAGATGGTCGGTATCCGTCAGCACGACCTTCCGGCCGGAGGCGACCGGCGGGGCGTCCTTGTAATCGCCCCACGCGCTGTCGGAAGCCGGAGAGATCCAGTCGGCGGGGCTGTCGAAGAGGGTGCTCGGCGGCGCCCAGCGGTTCTCCCACCCGGGACCGTTGCCGCAGACGGTCATCCCCACGGGATGTTGCTTGGGCTTGCCGGCCTCGTAGTCCTTGATGAGCTGGATCATGTGGTACTGCCATTCCCACGATCCGCCCCAGCTCTCGTTGGCGATCTCGTAGAGGACGTTGTCCAGGTCGTTCAGGGTGTCGACGACCTTGCGGACATAGGCCTCCTGCACGGCCAGCGCATCCGGCACCAGGAGGCTGTGGACCTCGTACCCCTTGCCGTCCCCGTTCAGGTCGGCGTCGATGCCGTTGATGTTGTTGTCCGGATGAAAGGGATGGCCTTCCCAGGCGCTGAGAGTGGCGGTGTCGCCCGCGACATTGTCGAACCCGGCGATCGACCAGCCTTCGAAAAGCATCACCGACACGTACATGCCGCGGTTGCCGGCGTCGATCACACGGGAGCGGAGGCGGTCGAAGTAGGCCTGGTTGAACTTCGTGAGATCGAATTTCGGCTTGCCGTCAAGAGCCAGGCCCGGCCCCGGCCGCTGGAACGGAGAGGGGTCGAAGACGATGCGTTCCCCTTCCGCGCGGGGAACCTCCGCGTGTTCCCAGGTCCACATGCGGATGAAGTTGTGGCCGTGTTGCTGCAGAAAAGAGAGGTATCCCGCGTAGTCGAAGGTTCCCTTGTGGCTCTGGTCGACGAGGCTGTTCCAGGTGTGGGATCCGGTGAGAAGAATCGTATTGCCGTCGGCGTCCTGGAAATACCGCCCGGACGGATCGGGCCGCAACGGACCGGCGGCCGTGACGGGGCCGGGGATCATGAGCACGATTCCCAGGACCGCGGCGGCGATTCCCGTCCCGGAGGGGAAGCGCGTTCGGCGCCGCCCCGAGGTTCGGGCCGGTACGGCGGAGGCGCCTGCACGCGTCCGCCCCGCGGCATCCGTTCGGTCCGAACCGCGAAACGGACGATCCTCCGCCCCGCGTGCGTGGTTGGTCTCGGTTCCTGTGAGCAGCCACATCTTGGACGATCTCCCCTCTTCCCTATCCCCCTGCGTCTTCCGGATGCGACGCCGACCCCCGACATCGTCCATCCGGACCCGCCGCGTTTCGGACAGGCCCTGACGGTGAGGAGCAGAGATCGTGCCACAGGAGGGACCGCCCAGAACCGAGAAGGGGCGAGGCCCGCAGGAAACCCGACGATCGCCGGGCCGCCGGCGACGATGCCCCGGTCCGATGCTTCGCGAGGAAGCCCGTACCGGGGCAGGAAACGTGCGCTCCACCGAAGAGCCCCCGGTTCGAAGACCGGGCGCCGCTGGCCACCACCCAATTTTCGTTTCCCCCCGGAATGGCCGGCTCCGCCCGTTCCGGGCACCGGGAAACGACGAAACCTCCGTCCGCCGTCCCGCAAACGCGCGACCGCCGGCGGCCCTAGAATATGCGTTCGGCCCTTCCCGTTAAGGAAGTCCGCCCCGATCGAAGGATTCCGGGCGAAAAAGGCGCTTGATTCTCGACGATCGCGAATCGCGCGGAGTACGTTTACCGGCGCTCTGCGTCTGCCGGTTGCGAGGCCCGGAGCGCGGGCCATAGGAGATCCCCAGGATGGACGAAATCGTGGAACGCTTCCGAAACCCCGGCGCCCCGTACCGCGGCAAACCCTTCTGGGCCTGGAACGGCCGGCTGGAGGAAGGAGAACTGCGCCGCCAGATCCGGGTGATGAAGGAAATGGGTCTGGGCGGCTTTTTCATGCATTCGCGGGTCGGATTGGCCACCCCGTATCTCTCGGAAGAATGGATGCATCTGACCCGGGCCTGCGTCGACGAGGCCGAAAAGCTCGGGATGGAAGCCTGGCTCTACGACGAAGACCGATGGCCCTCCGGCGCCGCGGGCGGACTGGTCACCCGCGACGAGCGCTACCGGCAGCGCCGGATGCAGCTCAGCCTCGTCTCCCCCGGCTCGTTTGAATGGGAACCCTCGATCCTGGCCGCATGGTCGGGCGTCGTTGCGGAAGACCGCGTCCGCAACCTCCGGAGGATCCCGGAACGCGAGACGCCCCGCGATCTCCCGGCCGAAAGCTCCATTCTCGTTTTCCGGGTCGTTCAGGCCCCGCCGAGCCCCTGGTACAACGGGTACACCTACCTGGATACGCTCTCGGAGGAAGCCGTACGGAAGTTCATCGAGGTCACCCACGAGGCCTATCGAAGGGAGCTGGGCGGCTTCTTCGGCGGGATCGTGCCGGGCATCTTCACGGACGAACCGAATCACGGCCTGACCTGTCACGCCTGGCAGGTGGACCAGGCCTCGACGCGCAGCAACGAAATTCCCTGGACGCCGAATCTGCCGGAATTCTTCCGCGACAAGTACGGATACGACATCGTCGACCACCTGCCGGAACTCTTTTTCGACGTGGACGGAATCGAGGTCTCCAGGGCCCGCTACGATTATCACGACTGCAAAACCACCCTCTTCGTGCAGTCGTTCGCGCGGCAGATCGGCGAATGGTGCGAGCGCAACGGGATCGCCCTGACCGGTCACGTGCTCGAGGAACCGCGGCCCTCGACCCAGACGAACGTGGTCGGGTCCGCCATGCGCTTCTACGAGTTCATGCAGGCCCCGGGAATCGACGTGCTCACGGAGGGCAACCGGGAATACGACACGGCGAAACAGTGCGCCTCGGTGGCCCGCCAGACGGGACGCAGTTGGGTGTTGAGCGAGACCTACGGATGCACCGGCTGGGATTTTCCCTTCGAAGGGCACAAGGCCGTCGGCGACTGGCAGGCCGCCCTCGGGATCAATCTGCGCTGCCAGCACCTCGCCTGGTACACGATGGCGGGCCAGGCCAAACGCGATTATCCGGCCGCGATCGATTTCCATTCCCCCTGGTGGAGACATTACCCGGTCGTCGAAGATTACTTCGCCCGGATCGGCGTCCTGATGACCCGCGGCGAACCGGTGCGCCGGTTGCTCGTCGTTCACCCGTTGGAAAGCACCTGGATCCGTTGCCGGATCGATTTCCGGAGCAAACCCGACGTCCGGGAACTCGACGCCCGCCTGGAGAAACTCCGCGACGCCCTGCTGGCCGCGTCGATCGATTTCGATTACGGCGACGAGGAAATGATGTCGCGGCTGGCTTCGGTGGACGGATCGCAGGACCGTCCCGTTTTCCGCCTCGGGAAGGCCGACTACGATTGCGTCCTCGTCCCGGAGGTTCTCACCCTGCGCTCCTCCACGCTTGAACTGCTGCGCCGGTTCCGCGAGGCGGGCGGGCCGGTGATCTTCGTCGGCGAACCTCCGGCCTTCGTCGACGCCCGGCCTTCGGAGCGGGCGAGGGAAGCGGCGGCGGCCTGCCTGCGCAGCCCGGCGGATCCGGAGCAGGCCGCGCAAGTTGCCGCGTCGCACGCCAGGGTTCTCTCGATCACCCGTTCCGACGGATCTCCCTTCCCGCACGCGCTCCATCAGCTTCGCCGCGAGGGCGACACGCTCTATCTCTTCGTCGTGAATACCGATCGGCAAAGCGGATACGAGGGGTTGACCATCGAGATCGCCGAGGGTGCGGACGCGGAGGAATGGGATCCGTCCACCGGGGAACGATGGCGGGCGGACGTCTCGCGCGAGGGAGAGAAACTGGCGATCCGGACCTCGTTGCCCCCATCCGGCAGCCGTCTCTTCGTCGTGCTGCCCCGCGAGAGCGGACTGGATCCGAAACCTTCCCTTCGGGAAAGGGAGATCGTCGAACTGGGCCCCGGCCCCTGGGCCGTCGCGCGGGACGAACCGAACGTCGTCGTCCTCGACCGGCCCGCGTGGCGGATCGATGACGGGACATGGCGCGATCCCGAGGAGATCCTCCGGATCGACGGCGCGGTGCGGGATCATCTCGGCCTCCAGCGGCGCGGCGGCGCCATGGTCCAGCCCTGGGCGCGGGAACATTCCCGGACCGGTCCCTCCTGCACCGTGGGTCTCCGGTACGGCTTCCGCGTGGAAACCCCGCCCCGCGGAGCCGTCTGGCTCGCCATGGAACAGCCCGGGCGCGCCGTCATCACGTTGAACGGCAAACCGGTCGAGTCGGATCCGCAGGGATCGTGGGTCGACGACGTCATCCGCAAGATCCCCCTGCCGCCCCTGCAAACGGGCGACAACACGATCGAAATGACCGTGCGCTTCGACGAGGACGCCGACCTGGAATCCGTCTTCCTCCTGGGGGACTTCGGGGTCCGGCTGGACGGGCTGCGCCCGGTGATCACCGCCGCGCCCGAGCGCCTGGCACCCGGGGACTGGGTTCCCCAGGGGTTGCCATTCTATTCGGCGGGCGTCACCTACACCCTGCCCCTGGAGTACTCCCCCGTGGAAGACGCCCGGGCCTTCCTCGTTCTGACTTCATGGAAAGGGGCCGTCGCCCGGGTGCGCGTCAACGGAGTCGCCTGCGGGGACATCGCCTGGCAACCGTACGAGGTCGACGTGACCCGCGCCCTGAAACCGGGATCGAACACGGTCGAGATCGATCTCGTGTCCAGTCGTCACAATGCGTTCGGCCCCCTCCATCAGGCGGCTCCGGAACCGTCGTGGGTGGGCCCGGAAAACTTCACCACCACCGGGGAACGGTGGCAGGACGAGTATCAGCTTCGAACGTGCGGATTGCTCGAACCGCCCGTTCTGTCGATTCGCGTCGAGAATCGCGCCGAATGATTCGATCGGCCGCCATGCATCCGCCCCGGCGGACGGGACAGCCGATCGTTCGGCGCCGGTCCCGGCCGGCCGGAACCGGGGGAGCCGAAACATGACCGGAGCAACGATGAAGGCCGCCGTTCACACGGGTCCCTTCACGCTCGAGGTGCGCGACGTCCCCGTTCCGGAAATCGCCGAACCCGACGACGTCCTGGTCCGGGTGGCCGCCGTCGGCATCTGCGGGAGCGACAAGCACGACCTGGAAACTCCGCCGAGACGGGAACAGATCCCGGGGCACGAGTTCACCGGCGTCGTTGCGGCCGTCGGAAAAGATTCCGCCGGGTTCCGCGTCGGCGACCGCGTCCTGGTCAACCCCGTCACCCGGTGCGGCCGGTGCGAGGCCTGCCGGCGCACACCCCCGGCCCCTTGCCTCCGCCCCGTCGTCTACGGTTGCCGGGGCGATCAGCCTCCGGGCGCGATGGCGGAGTACTGCAAGGTGCGCGCCGAAGACCTTTCCCGGGTGCCGGACGACGTTTCGCTCGAAGAAATGGCCCTTACGGATCCGCTGGCCGTGGCCGTGCATGCCGTGAATTCGGGGCCGCCGGTCCGGGGGGAGAACTGCGCCGTCCTCGGCGCCGGAGTGATCGGGCTCCTCCTGGCCCAGGTGCTCCGGCTGCGGGGCGCCGCCCGCATCGCGCTGCTCGATATCCTGCCGTCGCATCTCGAGATGGGTCGCCGCCTCGGCGACTTCGAATGTTTCTCCGGCGAGGACGCCGATCGCGCCGCAGCCGATCTCGAGGCGTTCGATTGCGGCGTGTGGTACGAGTTGGCGGGGGGCGAGGCGCCCACGCTGGACATCGCCATCCGGGCGTCCCGCCGGCACGGGCGGATCATCCTGATCTCCCAGCGCCCGAAGGGCGTCTGGATCAATTACCAGATGGTTCTGTTCAAACAGCTCGTCCTGCAGGGAGTCGCCCTGACAAGCAAGGAATCCTGGGCCGAGGCGTCCGCATTGATCGCGTCGCGCCGGGTGAAGGCGGCGCCGCTGATCACCCACCGGTTCCCGCTGGAAGAGGTGAACGAAGCCGTGCGCACAGCGGTCCGCGGCGATTCCCTGAAGGTCATGATCCGGCCGGGCGGAACGACGGAATGACGACCCTTCTCGGCCTCGATTCGTACAGTCTCGCCCTGACCATGGAGGATCCGGCGGATCCCCGGGACGCCCTCTGGTTTCTCGAACGCGTCGTGGAATTCGGCCTTGACGGCTGCCAGATCGATCCCCGGCACCTCCGGGAATGGAATTCCACCCTCCTGGACCGGATCGGCGCCTTCTGCGATTCGCGCGGCCTCTACCTGGAACTCGGGACCTGGCGGTTCGACTTCGCAAGGGTGTCCGCGCAGCTCGAAGAGGCGGCGCGGATCGGGGCGCGCGCCCTTCGGACGTTCCACGGCGGAATCCGTCAGCGAATGTCGGCCGATGAGATCCGGGCCGCGATGGAGCGGTCGATCGAAGGATTGAAACGATTGGCCGACACCGCCGAAAAGGTCGGCGTACCCCTGGCCCTGGAGAACCACGAGGAATTCCGCAGCGAGGAGATCGAGGAGATTCTCGCCGCCGTGAACAGTCCCGGTGTCGGCGCGTGTCTGGATACCGGCAACGGAATGCCGCTGGGAGAGGATCCCCTGGAGACCGTCGATCGATTGATCGACCGGGCCGTGTGCATCCATTGGAAGGATTGGGCCGTGCGCTTGGACGGGGGCATGCCCTCCTGGGAAGATCGCCCCCTGGGAGGGGGCGACGCCCGAGCCCGCGAAGTCCTCGACCGCATTCGGAGGCGCCGCCCCGACCTGCCGATCACGATCGAGGTTCCGACCCGCGGGTCGAACCGCCCCGTCGCCCCGGAGCGCGAGATGCGAAACGTGGCCGCGAGCGTCGCCTTCGCGAAATCGCTGGTCCGCCCGTCCGTTCCGGACGAATCATGATCGGGGCCGCCGGAAGCCCTTCCGCGCGGAGAGGATCGGGGAATCCGCCGGGATCCGGGACGCCCGATCCGCCGCGGTTTGCGAAACGCGCGGCGACCGCCTATCTTGCGCGGTGAAGCCGGATTTCCAATGCGGATCCGCGGCGTGTTTCTGGATGTTCCTTGCTTGACGCCAGCGGATCGTCGCACGACCCGGGTCCGTTCCCCCTGCGGGGTGGTATGAACGGCCCCGACGGGTCGTGCAACCGTCCTCCGAAAACCGCGATACATCCGGAAGGGAGAAACCGCAGAATGCAAAGAATGTTCAATACGACCGCGATCCTGGTCGCCGGCCTCTGCACGATCGTTTCGAGTGCGGCCCGGGGGGCGGATCCGCTTCCGTCCTGGAACGAAGGACCGGTGAAGGAATCGCTGATCCGGTTTGTCCGGGAAACGACGACGCCGGGCGGCCCGAATTTCGTGGCGCCTTCGGAACGGATCGCCGTCTTCGACAACGACGGGACCCTCTGGTCGGAGCAGCCGATGTACGTCCAGCTTGCGTTCGCACTCGATCGCGTGAGGGAACTCGCCCCGCAACACCCGGAGTGGAAACAGCAGCAGCCGTTCAAGGCGGTTCTCGAAGGGGACATGAAGACCCTTGCCGCCGGCGGCGAGAAGGCGCTGGTCGAACTGGTCATGGCCACCCATGTCGGCAACACGACGGAGGAATTCGCCCGGATCGTCGGCGACTGGGTTGCAACCGCCAGGCATCCGAAGACGAAACGCCTGTACACCGAGATGGTTTTTCAGCCGATGCTCGAACTGCTCGACTATCTCCGGGCCAACGGTTTCAGGACCTTCATCGTTTCCGGCGGCGGCATCGAGTTCATGCGGCCCTGGACGGAGACGGTGTACGGGATTCCCCCGGAACAGGTGGTCGGCAGCACGGTTCAGACGAAGATCGAGATCCGGAACGGCGTTCCGGTTCTCGTGCGGCTCCCGAAGATCGACTTCATCGACGACAAGGAAGGGAAACCCGTGGGCATCAACCGGTTCATCGGACGCCGCCCGGTCCTCGCCTTCGGAAACTCCGACGGCGATCTGCAGATGCTGCAATGGACGACGGCGGGGCCCGGCGCACGGTTCGGGGGTCTGGTGCACCACACCGACGGGGATCGGGAATACGCCTACGACCGCACCTCGTCGTTCGGTCGGCTCGACAAGGGCCTCGACGAAGCGGCCGCCGAGGGATGGACCGTCGTCGACATGAAACGCGATTGGAAGGTGATCCACCCGTTCGAGAAAGAGGACCGGTAAGGGGATCCGCGGCCCCTTCGGTATCGCTCGATCAACGGCCCGGGTCTTCGCCTTCCTTGCGGAAGCCCGGGAGCAACAGGCCCGGAGGAACGGGCGTCGCGGCTTCCATGCGGATGCCGTCCGGTGTCCGGAGCAGGCGGATGCCCCACGGGCTCGGTCCCGGGGCCGCCGGCACCGCGATCCCTTTCGGCAGAAGCGGGACGAGGCTCTCCACGCGGGGACGCAACAGACATGCGGCTTGGGCGGCGAGGGGAAGGGCCGCCCGCTCGGCCTGGTCGAGACGACGGAGCAGTTCCCCGGCGGCCTCGACGGGACGGATCACGGCGTCGTCCGGGCGCAGCACGATCGTCCGGAGGATCGATCCCGGCGGACGTTCGCCCGCGCGGGTGAAGACGCCCCGGAAGGTCCCGTCGATGCGAAGAAAGGCGCGGGTTCGGAACACGCCCGCCGACCCGTCCCATCGCATGGCGGCGTCCAGTCCGCGGACGTTTTCGAAGCCCGCCGCCCTGAGCATCCCCGCCGCCGCGCTCTGACCGCTTTCGTCGAAGGCGGCGATCAAGGCCTGCGGCACGAAACGGATCCGGCTCCAGATCCGGCCCATCGGAGGCTGTTCGGAAGCGACGGCGGCCGCCTCGTCGATCCGATCCGGTCGGGAACAGAAAACGGTCCGACCCGCCTTCGTCCCGACATACAGCGGGGAATCCGGCGCGCACGCGAGAACCGCGACACCGGGAGGAAGCGCTTCCTCCGTTTCCGTCCGGTCGCGCAGGGCCCGGATCCAGCGCGATGCGATGTCCGAGGCCCGAGCCTCGTCGGTCGACGTCAGAACCACGCCCGCGCCGAACGCCGGGTTTCCCCCGGGCCGGCGCCAGACGAGGTAGGAGATCCGGGCGGAGCCGAGCGAATGGAAATCCTCCCGGGCGAGCCCGGCGGATCGCATGGTCTCCTCGATTCCTCCCGCGATTTCCGCGTCCCACCATGCCCGCGCTTCCCGCAGGGCCGGCGCATCGCGCACCGCCGGCAGAGGCGTCCGATCGATCTCCCGCGAGATGGTCGCGGGGAAGACCTCGGCCGCAAAGACGAGTTCGTTCGCTCCGACGGATGCGGCCCGCGCCGTGCAGAGGGCCGACAGGAACAGGATGATCGACGCGATCCGGCGTTTCATCGAAAGGATCCTCCGGTTGCGGAAAAGAATCGCCGTTGCGGAGCCGGCCCGTCAATGCCCCTCGGCCGCCGCCGTGATGGCGCATGACAGTTCGTACGTTCGGAAGGCGTCGGCGTAGGGAGATCGCACCGATTCGGGCCGCCGCCGACGGACGGCCTCCAGGAAGGCGCGGTCCTCCTCCATGTAGGGATCGGCGTCGTCGAACGTTTCCACCCGGCTGACGTCTCCGCCGGGTTCGCGAATTCGCAATCGGCAGGCGCCGTACGGATCCTCCAGCACGAGCCGAAGCCCGTCTCCCCAGATTTCGATCTCGGATTCATATCGGCGGCCGTGGAGCAGGGCGCCGTGCAGAAGGCTTCCCAGAGCGCCCGATTCGAAGCGCCAGAAGGCCGTCGTCACCCGCGGCGGGCGATAGCGGCCCGGGACGGATTCCTCCAGGCTCCGCCCGTCCGGTCCGACGGGGATCCGCGACAGTCGTGCCGCCGGATCGTCTCCGCGAATCTGACGGGCCCGGATCGTCCCGGGATCGACTTCCCCGCAGAGCCAACGGGCCAAGTCCACGAAATGGGTCGCCTGTTCGACGATGAGCCCGCCGGTGCGGCGGACGTCCCACCATTCCGGCTTCCGGATCTCCTCGTAGGCGCAGCAGTACCGCGCGCTGAACGACAGGGGCGGACGTTCGGCGAGAATCTCCCGCATCCTGTCGACGGCCGGGTGATACCGGAACATGTACCCGACCCCGACGATCGTCTCCGGCGCCGCCGCTTCCAGCCGCCTCCGGACCTCGAGCACTTCCTCGATCCGGCCGGCGCCCAGCGGCTTTTCGACGAAGAGATGGACGCCTCTGCGCGCGCACTCGACCTCCATCGCGCGATCGCCCTCGGGCGCCCCGTGGGCATCCGGCGGAACGCCGAGGAAGACCGCGTCCGGGGCGGCCTCGTCGAGCATCGAACGCCATCGCGAAAAGACCCGGCAACCGGTCCAGAGCGACCCCGCCGGGCCGGCCCGGCGCTTTTCGACCGCCGCGGTCGCCCGCTCCACGTCCGGATCCGCCACGGCGACGAATCGGACCCCGCCGATCTTCTCGAGGCGGGACGCATGATCCCACGGACCTTCCCCGCCTCCGAAATTGACGTTTCCCGCCCCGATGAAGGCCAGTTTCAATTCGCTGTCCGTGTCCATGAAAAGGAAATTCCTCCCCGTCGCCTCGCGCGATCCGGCGCAGTTCCTCCCTCCGGTCCGCGCGCAGGGCCGTCGGGACCGCTCATCGCATCCAGTCGCGCACCCCCCGGCGGACCGTGGCGCGAAGCCGCTCGGGCGTGTGCGCCATCAGCAGATGCGCGATCGCCGCCTTCGCCCGGGCCGTTCCCGGTTCGCGAATCGCCAGTCCCGCCTTTGAAGAACCGAGGATCATCTCCTGTCGTATCCGGATCCCCCTTCGGGACGCGCCCGATCCTCCGCGGAACCCCGCCCCCCGGACTTCGATCCGCTTCAGTTCCTCCCAGCCGATGCTGTTCGTGACGTAGAGACGCTGCAGATGAATGGCGCGCGCGTCGATCCGGATCCGATGCGCCGCCATCGACGCCCAGACAAAGGTCAGCGCCGGGAAAACGCCGACCAGAAAAATCACCCCCGGCACCGCAACGCCCGGGCCCCCGATCAGGGGATCCGCGCCGGTCAGCCGGGGAAGGACCAGGTCCAGGATCCCCAGGATCCCCAGCGCGCCCGCCGCAACGGCGGCCACGGCCGCCGCCCAGACCGCCCCGGGACGGGAAAGGAGGATGCCGCGCCGGAAATCCCGGCGCAGGATCGGCGCGCCGACGACGGCGCCGGCAAGCAGGCAGAAAAGGGCCAGCGCGCGGAACGTCCGACGCAGTTGCGGCATCGGTTGGGCGACGGGTTCCGGAAGGGGACCCGCCCGGGCCTCGAAAACCTCCTTGCCGATCCGGAACCGCACGGGCAGCGGCGGGCGAACCCCGAGACGTCGCGCCAGCTCGTCGGCTGCAACCTGCAGCACATCCGGTCCCTGCGGTTCCCCGCCTTCCGCGGCCGCGGCCAGCCCCGAAACCTCCGGCCATTCCTCCGCCTCGATCAGCTCGGACGGGCCGGCCGGCACCGGAACCGCGATCTTCACGAGGACCGCCGGGGGGGATGCCTCCCCCGAATCCGCGGCCTCTTGCGCTTCGAACCGGATGCCCCGCAGCCGCCGTTCGATTCTCAACAGATACTCCCCGAACACGACGTCCGCGCGCCCGGACTCCCGGTCCCCGTAGGCGCCGAAGAATTCATCCGCTTCTTCGGCCGGGATCAGGACGAACGAAGGCGTCGGGGAAGGAATCCCGCCGGCCGCGTTCGTTCCCGTCTGTTCCCGGATCGCGCCGTACAGGGTCGGCCATCGCTCGGCGATCTCCGGCAGGAGAACGGACGCCCGGTCGGGATCGACGTGGTCCAGGTACGCGATCTCCACGGTGTCCGCCGTGGAAGGCGCCGTGCGCACGAGCCGGAAGGAACCCCACGACAACACCAGAAAGGCCGCAAGCAACAGACCGAAAAGACTCTTCCCGATCCAGTCTCTCATCGCCCTTCATCTTGCCCGCGCAGCGGCGGGGCCGAAAGGAGAATCGGGCCTCGAAGATCGAGACCCCGCGGGCGCGAAGGGTCAGTGCGAACAGATGTTGTCGCCGGTGCGGAGTTCTCCCCGCGCCCAGGCGCGGACGACCGATTCGGGCGGTCCCGGCGGGACGCCGATCACCACCTCGATCCCCTCGGATTCCAGCAGCCCCTGCGCCCGGGGCCCCATGCCGCCGGCCAGAACGACATCGGCCCCGCTTTCCCGCAGCCAGGCCGGATACACGCCGGGAGCGTGCGCCGGGGGCGCCTTTTCCTCGATCGTCGTCACGGTTCCGTCGTCTTCGACGCGGAAGAATGCAAAGGCTTCGCAGTGTCCGAAATGCGGACTGGTTTCTCCGTTCGCAACGGGTACGGCCACGGTCCTGGACATGGTTCTCCTTTCGGGGATCCCGCGGCGCGGGATCCGGCTCTTGTTACCCCTCCGCGCTTCAAAGCGCGCCGTCCCAGAAATCCCGGAACGCCTTCCACACCGCCGCCACCGCCCCGGTCGCGGCGGCATCCGGCGCCGCCTCGGGCAACGGCCGACCGGCTCGAACCGAATCGACCACCGCGGGGTCGAACGGGATCTCGCCGAGAACCTCCGCGCCCGCTTCGCGGGCGGATTCCCGGATCCGCCGCACGCCCTCGGGATCGAGGTCCGCCTTGTTGACCGCCACCGCGGCGGCGACGTCGAACTGGCGCGCCAGCACCAATACTCTCTCCATGTCATGAAGAGAACTCAAGGACGGTTCCACCACCACCAGCGCGACGTCGACCCCCGTCAGGGCCGAAATGGCGGGGCAGCCGATTCCGGGCGGGCCGTCGATCAGGATGCGGCGCCGCCCGTCGCGCGCCGCAAGCCGGGCGGCTTCCTCCCGGACGATCGAGACGAGGCGCCCGGAATTTTCCTGGCCCGTTCCCAGCCGCGCGTGCACCAGAGGGCCGAACCGGGTTTCGGAAACGAACCATCGGCCGCTCTCGTCGGTGGTGGAACGGATCGCATCGAACGGGCAGGCCCGGACGCACAGATTGCATCCTTCGCAGGCGAGGGGATCGATCACGAACGAGGCCGTTCGAGGATCGTCCCCCTGCATCTCGATCGCTCCGAACCGGCAGAGAGGCAGGCACATCCCGCACCGCCGGCAGAGTTCCTGATCGATCTCGGCGGGGCCGCGCGAGGAAAAGATCTCCTCCCGGACGATCTTCGGCTCGAGCAGCAGGGGAAGGTTGGAGGCGTCGACATCGGCGTCCGCGAGCACGAGCCGTCCGGCGAGAGAGGCGAACGCCCCGGTCACCGTCGTCTTGCCCGTGCCTCCCTTGCCGCTGATCACGACCGCGTGCGTGGGTACCGCCGGAGATTCGGATGCGCTCATCGATCCCCCTCCCGCGCGGAGGCCGCCTGCGGGGAACGGGCGGCGGCCTCGATGCGATCGAGCAGTCCCTCCATGCGAAGACGGTAATCGTCGTCTTCCAGGACGAGGATCCCGCCCCTGGCCTGGATTTCCGCGTAACGTCGTTCGAACGGGATGCAGGCCGCCACGGGCAGACCCGCCTGGGCGGCGAATTCCAGGACCGGCGCGTCCGCGTCCCCCGAACGATTGATCACCAGCAGCGCGTCCCTCTCGAGATCCCGCACGAGTTCCGCCGCCAGGCGCAGATCGTGCAGCCCGAACGGGGTGGGCTCGGTCACCAGCAGGACCACGTCGGCCCCCCGGAGGGTTTCCACGACCGGACAGGCCGCCCCCGGCGGAGCGTCCAGGACGACCGTCGCCCCCGGCGGGGCCTCCCCCTGGACCTCCCGGATCAGGGGCGAGGCGCTCGGTTGGCCGATCTCCAGACGGCCCGTCACCAGGTGGAGACGTCCGTCCAGGGCGTCGGCCCTCTCGATCACGCCCACGGTCCGCGTCTTCTCCTCGATCGCCTTGCGCGGACAGAACCGAACGCAGGCGCCGCAACTGTGACAGAGTTCCGGGAAGATGATCGTGGATTTCGGCGTGCACGCGATCGCGTTGAACTCGCATACCTCGGCGCAGACGCCGCAGTGCTCGCATCGTTCCTCGACGACGAAGGGCACCGGCTGGGTCATTTCGCGTCGGGCGACGACCTTCGGATCCAGAAAAAGATGATCGTTCGGTTCCTCGACGTCGCAGTCGAGGAGCCATACCGGCGGGGCGTCCGCCCGGTCGCGCAGGGCCGACGCCACGGCGAGGTTGACCGCCAGCGTCGTCTTTCCGGTCCCGCCCTTCCCGCTCGCAACGGCCACTTTCACGGTCGCTTTCCTCCGGCGCCGGGCGGTTTTCCCCCCGGGCCTGGTTCGGATCGAAAGCGGGCCGCCCCGTGCCTGCACGGTCGGCGGCCCGCTCAGCGGAGGGTTATCCTCGCGTCATCGTCGATCCGCATTTCGGACAGGTCGTACGATTGCACGGCACGCCGCGCTTGTGCGGCATCCGGTGCCCGCAGGCGGGGCAGACGCATTCGCCGCCCGCCCCGAGGCCGGCTCCCCGGCCTCCCCGGCCCATGCCGCCGCCGATTGGTCCTCTTCCGTCTCCACCCGGCATCACAAGCCTCCTTCCATGATCTCCGCCGGTTCGGCGGAGGAAAGCCCCCGGGCCTCACCGCCGCCCGGCAGAAGCAGGACGATGTCTCCCACTTCGCATCCGATGTCCCGGGCGACCACCGGACACTTGGCCTTCAGCAGAAAGGCGTACGCCCGGTCGGATCGGCCGCCGAGGGATTCGTAGTTTCCCTGACCCTTCGCCAGGATCAGGTCCGCCCGCCTCAGATGATCGAGAAACTCCGGGGAACAACGGTCCGTCAGCACCCCGGGGGCCGCGTCCCCCGTGTCGATAATCTTCGCCAGGTCGCCGATCCCCGCGCGTTCGGCGTCCTCGCGGGTCGCATCGTTCAAGACCGGTCCGCCCCGGACCGCATACGTGGTCCGGCCGGGCGGAAAGTGTTCCAGGAAAAGACGGTCGACCCAGCACTCCGCCGAATTGTCCCCCACGAAGAGAATCCTCCGGGACCGCTCGACCTGTTTGCGCAGGGCCCCGGCCGCGGCCCCGTGGATCTCGGCCTCCATCGTGCGGCGCATCGTTTCCCGAAGGTCCGCTTCGGAGATCCCGTCGTTCGCACCGTAGTCGATGATGTTCGCGGCGATCGCGATCCGCATCGAAGTCTCGAAAGGATCCTCCGATGCGTCGATCCATCCGGCCAGTTCGGGCAACAACCTCCGGATCATCTCCTCGCTCGATCGTTTCACGGCGAGAAAGGGATCCGGATCGCCCCCTTCTTCGCGGATGATCTCGTGGATCTCGGCCCCCATCCGGGCCGGGCAGAGATCCTCGGGAAAGGTCGACGCCCTCTCCCGGACGCGGCGGACCACCCGCTCGGCCCGTTCCGGGTCGAGCCCCGCAATCCGGGCCACCCGTTGGGCCTGTTCCACGAAACAGATTCGGCATTCTTCGTAGGTTTTCACGGCGGGACGATCTCTCCGTTCCCGGGGAATGCGACGTTCGGGCGTCCCTGCGGCCCGGCCGCCGGAACGCCCGATGTTCTCCTCGCGCGCGGGCTTCAGTCTTCCTTGGTTTCCGATTCGAGGGCGGCGAGCTGTGCGCGCAACGCCTCGGCCTGCTGCTCCAGGACGCGCACCTGGTCCTTGAGGATCTGTGCGCGCCCGGCCGCATCCGTCTGCGGCCAGGGAACCGCGGCGCCCCATCCGTACGCGCCCCAGAAACCGCGTCCGAGGCCGCGTCCGAATCCTCCGCCGCGGAATCCGCGACCGAAGCCGAGGCCCAGGCCCCGCCCGCCGATCGGATTCATGTACCCGGGCATACCGAAGCCTCCGCAATACCCGGCGGCCCGCCCCGTCCTGGGGCCGGCCCCCATCGGTCCGGTTCTGTCTCCACCAGGCATCGTTCCTTCTCCTTACTCCCCGCTGCCCGCGGGGTTGTCCGTTTCGTTTTCCTCTTCTCAGGAGGTCAGGCCGTGATGTCCGGCGACGTCCGCGCCGCCGGCCGGCTTGAGTTCTCCCCTGCGAAATCTCTCGATCGATTCCTTGACCGTGCCCGTCGCCCCGTTCACCACCTGGACGCCCGACGACTGCAGCACCGAGAAGGCGCGCGGACCGCAATGCCCCGTCAGAAGAACCTCCGCACCCGCCGAGGCCACCGCCTGGGCCGCCTGAACCCCCGCCCCCTGGGCCGCCTGGACGTTGGCCTGGTTGTCGATCACCTCGTAGTCTTCCTTCTCCGTGTCATAGACCAGGAGATAACGGCCCCGGCCGAACCGCGGGTCCACCGGCGACTCCAGAGTTTCACCCATCGACGTTACGGCGATCTTCATCGTTCCATCTCTCCTCTTGCTCGCTCCACATCAGGTTTCCAAAGCGTCTTCCCCAGGGGACGTTCCCCTTCCTGCCGCGCCGCATCCTCCGTCCGCCTCCCCGGCCCCGCCCCCGTCCCGGGAACGACGGCGCCAGGGGCGCGCCGCTCCGGTAGAGCCGCAGGACTTCCGAAGCCTCGCCCGCCAGGCCGGGGACGACCCGGATGCCGAATCCATGCATCATCCCGGCCATGAAATGGTGGATGCCCGCACAGAGCAGGGTCCCCACGTCCCGCTCATGAAGTCGACGGGGCCAGGAATCGAAGCTCCATCCCAGCGTGGAGAGGATCTCCGCGTCGGCCGGATCCCCAGAGGGTCCGACCAGCAGCAGATCCACACCCGGCAGACACGGCGCCAGCCGCCCGTCCCGGACCGCCAGGGCCACCGCTTGAACTTCCTCGTCGTTCATGGCGACCGTCCGCATAACAGATTGCGTGCCACCTCGAGGAGGAGGAATCGTAACATCCTTTCATGCTGCAGGTTACAATCCTCGCCTTGGAAATTCCGCCCTTCGGCGCAACGAGGAATCATTGCAGGATGCAGTGGTTTAACGGGCGCGATCCTGCAGAATACAGTAGGTGCGTCGGGGCGGAA
>CAYNBQ010000015.1:0-49421 GCA_964395275.1 uncultured Verrucomicrobiota bacterium | reverse complement strand
TCTGCGCATCCTCAGCCTTTCCGGGGTGAAGGGATGGGCGGCGAACGCGATGCACTCGGTCGAGGTGAACGGCCGCAAGAAATATTACCCCAAGGCCGGCAACGAGTACCTGCCGGCGAATCTCGTGATCGAGCTGGTCGCCGACGACCGCCCCGTCGATCCGGAGATGCTGCCCGGCCCGGTGCAGCCGTTACGCGGAGACGACCTCGTCCCGCGGGGCGTTCTGGGGTTCCAGGGGCGGTGGTATCGTCCGCCCGAATGGGACATCCCCGGGAAAAGGCCCCAGCGCTGTCTCGTGAGCTTCGACGATGTCGGCGAGATCATGGCCTATCACGCGCTCCACGAGAGGACGATTTCCAGGAACGTGGAAGACGACCGGTTGTACGTCGGAGGCCGGGCCCGGAACGTGGCAGGCCTCGTGGGACCGCGTCCCTTCGCCCATGTCTCCGTACGCTGGATTCGTTCGCCGGAGGACATCCTGCGCAAGATCGTCGCCCTCGAGGAAAAGATCTCCCAGGATCCGTATGTGGAACCCGCCGAGCGCCGGACCTGTTCCTGCAACTTCGTCGCGCCGTGGGAGATCTCCTGCGACGAGATCATCTTCGTGGTCAAGAAAGAGACCAACGACTATCACTTCGCCCTGAATCTGTTTCCGAAAGGTACGCCGACTGCGAAGGACCTGTTTACCGGGGGTTCGGTTCCGATCCATAACCCCCTCGAACCAGCAAAAGGCGCCGTCATCGAGGTCTCGGGACCGAACCCCGACGGTCCTTCGTACGTCCGTGTAACATACACCGGCCTGATCGGCGGGGCAAAGTCCACGAAGGTGATCCTCGGCGACAAGACGGTTCGCATCCCGGCGATGCAACCCGGCGCGCTGGTCGGTCACCGCGCGACTGCGGATCTGGCCCGGCAAATCCGGTCCCGTCTCGAGAATCTGTTCGAGTACTGTCGATTTGCAGACAGCGTGGGACCCGCCGATCCGGACGAGTTCCTGGCGGGGGTGTTCGGTCAGAACACCTGGCCGCATCCGATCTCGGACGACATTTCCCTCACCGAAGACCATTTCGACCAGTTCCGATACGTGCTCGAGGGACTCGAACCCTCGGCCTTCCATGCCAGGATCGGCACCCGGGGGATGAACGGCAGCCGGTTCAAATGGAGGCTTCTCGGAGTCGACGGCGACGCCTACCACTCCGGCGATCCGAGCGAATACCGCCTCGGCCCGGGAACCTATTTCGTCGAATTCGTGCCCGTGCGAATCCTGCCCGGCGACAAGTTCCACTTCATGTTCGAAACGTTTGCGGGCATTTGCGGCGATTTCGGACCCGTGCCCGACTCGATCGTCGAAGGGCGGGCCTTCCGGATGACGCGCCGGCTCGGCTGCTACGAAATTCCGCCCCAGCCGTGAGCGGCTCTCTCCTCCCGTGCCCGTTGCCGGCCCCGACGCTGCGGGCGGGCCTGTCCACGGCCCTCGACTCCGAGGACGACCTCAGGCGGACGCACCCGTCCGCCGGTCCCCATCCCCCTCCCCGGGTACGCGAACGAACGAGAGCAGAACGCCTCCCGCGACGAAGAAGAGAATCACCCCCAGGATGGCGAGGCGGCTCGAACCGGTCAGCGCCGTGGCCAGGGCGAAGAAACCGGGTCCCGCGATGGCTGCGAATCGTTCCGACACGGCGAAGAGCCCGAAGAATTCGCCCGATCGATCCGCCGGGATGAGTCGCGCGAAGAGGGAACGGCTCAACGCCTGGCATCCGCCCTGCACGGTGGCGACGGCGCCGGCCAGGATGAAGAAGTGCAGCGCCGTCCTCATGAAGAAGGCGAACCCGCAGATCCCCGCGTAGACGGCGAGGCAGAGAAAGAGGGCCGGCTTCGTCCCGATCCGGCCGGCGATCCGTCCAAAGGCCAGGGCGAAGGGGATGCCGAGGAACTGCACCATGAGGATCGCCCCGATCAGGGCGCCCCTCCCGATTCCCGTCTCTTTGCCGTAGGCGGCGGCCATGCGGATGATCGTCCCGATCCCGTCGTTGTAGACCAGGAAGGCCAGGAGAAAGAGAAAGGCGTCGCGGTTCCCTCTCAGGTTGCGGAAGGTGGCGGCGAGTTGTCGGAAGCTCGATCCGAGAGCCCGTCCCGGTGATTCCTTCCCCGCGGGGGAGGAACGCCCGGGCTCGGGAACGAACCGCAGCAGGGGAAGGGAGAAGACGAGCCACCAGACGGCCACCGACGCGAAGGCGAGCCGCGACGCCGCTCCCGCGTCGGACAGTCCGACGATCCCCGGGCGAAGGATCAGGAGGATCTGCGCGGCGAGGAGAAGGCCGCCGCCGAGATATCCGAGCGCGTAACCGGTCGTCGAAACGCGGTCCATCTCCCCGGGCCGGGCGACGTGCGGCAGAAGGGCGTCGTAGAAGACGAAACTGCCCGAGGCGGCGATGTTCGCGACGACGAACAGGGCGAGTCCGGCCTTCCAGCCGCCCGGCCCGATCCCCCCGAGGGCGGCCGTGGCGAGAACCCCCAGCACGAGGAAACCGGCAAGCAGGCGCTTCTTTCCGCCGATCCGGTCGCTGAGCGTTCCGAGGATCGGCGCGAGCAGGGCCGATACAGCAAGCGCAACCGCCGTGGCGAGGGCGAACCGCTGCAGGGCGAGGGTCGGGGGGAGATCCCGGGCGAGACTTTCCAGGAAATAGACGGGGAAGACGGCGGTGACGACCGTCGTGACGAATGCGGAATTCGCCCAGTCGTAGAAAACCCACGCGCCCTGGGCGCGGGTTCGCAGGCCGAGAAGGTCGTACCAGGGCCGGATCATCGGCCGCCGGCCTTCACCGTGAGAACCGTTCCCGGGGCGGGTTCCCGAAGACGCGCGGGCCGGGCCGGCGCCGCCAACAAAAAGGGGGCCGCCGGAACGGCGGTCCCCGGGAAAACTCTGGCGGGAGCGACGGGACTCGAACCCGCAACACCCAGATCGACAGTCTGGTACTCTAACCAATTGAGCTACGCCCCCGCCGAGATCGCAATCGCGCAGCGGAGACCTCCCCCCTCGCGGGGGAAGGATCGCGCAGGATCATACGGACGGCCGCCGAAAAGTCAACACCCCCGCCGGGCGTCTCCCGCCGGTCCCGCCGGGTCGATGGTGGGCGGTACAGGACTCGAACCTGTGGCCTTCTGGGTGTAAACCAGACGCTCTAGCCTGCTGAGCTAACCGCCCCCCTTGCCTGCCGCAGATCGAACATACACGGATCCCGGTCTCCGCGGCAAGCGGGAGGGCGGGCTTGCGGCGTTCCGCCCCGCGATCGAGAATGGAGCCGATGAACGATTTCGATCCCGATCGGTATCTCGAGGAATCCCGGCGACGCGTCGACCGGGAACTCGACGCGATTCTCCCCTCCGAGGAGACCCGCCCGGCCGCCCTTCATCGGGCGATGCGCTACGCCGCGCTGGGACCGGGAAAACGGATCCGTCCGATCCTTTCCCTGGCGGCCGCGCGCGCCGTCGATCCCGCGGCGGAGTCGGCGTCCCTGCGGCCGGGTTGCGCGGTGGAACTCGTCCACGCCTATTCCCTCGTTCACGACGATCTCCCCTCGATGGATGACGACGATTTCCGGCGGGGCCGGCCGACGACCCACAGGGTCTTCGGGGAAGCCCTCGCCGTGTTGACCGGCGACGCCCTGCTGACGCTCGCCTTCCGGGTGCTCGCCGATTGCCCCGGCAACCGGCGGTATCGACCGGCGGACTTCGTGCAGACCCTTGCGACCGCGGCCGGCAGCCGGGGACTGGTCGCCGGACAGGTGGAAGACCTTGCCGCGGAAGGTTCCAGCCTCACGATCGATGCGGTGCGGTTCATCCACGAGAACAAGACGGCGCGGTTGATCACCTGCGCCGTGGTCCTCGGGGGAATGGCGGCCGCGGTCGAATCCGACGGCATGGAGCGCCTTACGACCTACGGGCGCAGCCTCGGCCTGGCCTTCCAGATCATCGACGACCTGCTCGATATCACGGGCGATCTCGAGAGCCTCGGGAAGGAAGCCGGCGCGGACGCGGCCCACGGCAAGGCGACCTGGCCGGCGGTGGTCGGCATCGAACAGGCCCGGCGCGACGCCCGGGAACTGCACGAAAAGGCCCTGGAAGCCCTGGAACCCTGGGGACCCGAGGCCGATCCCCTGCGGGCGATCGCCCGACGCATGATCGCGAGAACGCGCTGATCCGCGCGGTTCCCCCCTCGGAGCCTCCTCCCCCGGGCTCCGGCGACGGCCGGCCGCAGATCCCGCCGCATTCCGGCGAAATCAAGAAACATAAAATGTACCTGTCCCCTTTTTTCAGAGGAGGTCGAGGACGGCGTCGGCGGCGCGATCGGCGTAGCCGGGCGGGCCGAGGGAGGCGACGACCCGATCCATGCCGCGGCGGATCCGTTCCCTCGCCGTCTCGTCGTCGAGGACCCGCAGGGCGTTCGAAGCCACCGCCGCCGGCGCGGCCTTGCCCTGGATCAGTTCCGTGACGAGTTCCTCCCCGGCGAGGATGTTCACCATCCCGATCCGCGGGAGACGGACGAGACGCCGGGCGACGGCGTAGGTCAGGGGCGACACCCGGTAGACCAGAACGATCGGCAGGCGGAAGAAGGCGCATTCGACCGTCGCGGTGCCGCTCGCCACGATCCCGGCCCGGGCGCGCGCCATGGAATCCAGGGCGCCGCCGGTGACGATCTCGACCGCCGCGCGCTGTTCGGGGGTCAGCCCGGCCGACTCGATCCGCCGGTCCATCTCCGCGCGCACGGCCTCGTCGACCGCCACCAGACGGAAACGCGTTCCGGGCCGCTCCCGCAGGATGCGGGGGACGGCGCCGAGCATCGGGGGAAGGATGCGGCGGATCTCGCTCCTGCGGCTCCCCGGCAGCAGGAGAAGGAGGTCCGGATCCGGAACCGGGGGCGGCGATTCCGCGCGCAACCGTTCGATCCGGTCCACGAGCGGATGACCGACGAACCGCACGTCCAGCCCGGTGTCCCGGTAGACATCCACTTCGAAGGGGAAGATGACGAGCATCCGTTCGACCATCCCGGCGATCCGATGCCGCCGTTCGGAGGCCCATGCCCACACCTGCGGACTGATGTGATAGACGATCCGGAACCCCTTTTCACGGGCGACGCGCGCGAACCGCAGGTTGAATCCCGGGTAATCGGTCAACACGACGAGGTCCGGGCGGCGTTCCTCCATCGCCCGGACCAGGTCGTGGAAAACGGACCGGATCCGGGGGTAATGGCGCAGGACCTCGCTGATCCCGACGACGCCCAGAGACGCGAGATCGTGGACGATCTCGACGCCCGCCTCCGCCATCTCCGCCCCGCCCGCACCCCAGAGTTCGACGTCCGGCCGTTTCCGCCGGATCGCGCGCGCGACGGCGGCGGTGTGATGATCGCCGGAGGCCTCTCCCGCAATCAGCAGGATCGACGGGGAACGGTGCGGTGACTGCGTATCGCTCATCGTCTCGACGGCTGCGACGTCCGGCGGTTCCTCAATCCATCGATTTCCCGATCTCTTCCCGGATCCGGCAGGCCAGGGCGACGGCGGCCCGGGCCTGTTCGATGGTGACCTTCGGCTGAATCCCTTCGCCGACCGATCGAACGAAATCCTCGATCTCCAGACGCAGGGGTTCCGCCTTCTCGATCGGGACGTCTTCCTTGAGAATCTCGCCCCCCTTTTTCCGATAGATCAGTCCCGTCTGGGCCATGTAGTCGAGCGACACGTAGGCGTTGCGCTGAAAGACCCGGATTTTCCGGAGCCGTTCGGGGCTCACGCGGCTGGCGGTGACGTTGGCGACGCAGCCTCCCTCGAACTCGATCCGGGCGTTGGCGATATCCTCGAAGGGGGAGAGGACGGGGAGCCCGACGGCGCGCACGTCGAGGGGATCCCGGCCGACCAGGTGCAGAATGACGTCCAGATCGTGGATCATCAGGTCGAGGACCACGCCGACATCGGTTCCCCGCGTCTGGAAAGAGGCCAGCCGATGCGCCTCGATGAACCGCGGGCCGTCGAGAACTTCCTCGAGATACCGCATGACGGGATTGAACCGCTCGACGTGCCCGACCTGCACCAGGACGCCCCGGGAACGCGCCAGATCCAGCAGCCGATCCGCCTGTTCCGGTGTTTCGGTGATCGGTTTCTCGATCAGCGTATGCACCCCCCGCTCCAGAAGACGGGAAGCGACGTCGAAATGCCGCGGCGTGGGCACCACCACGCTGGCGAGATCGACGCCTTCGATCAGGTCGTCAAGGCTTTCGAACGCCTTCGTGTTCAGGTCGCGCGCGATCTGGTCCGACCGACCCGGATCGACGTCGTACACGCCGGCGAGGGAGACCCCGGAGGCGGCCCCGTAGATCCGGGCGTGCACCTCGCCCAACCGGCCGACCCCGACCACCCCCGCCCGCAGGGTCTTTGCGTTCATTCGCCGACCTCCCATCCGACAAGGCTGACGCCCAGTTTCCGCGCACGCTCTTCCACCCGGGGCCGATCCAGGATCAGGGTGGACCGGGCCTCGACGCCGATCGCCGAAACGCCCGCTTCCCTTGCGACCTCGAGCGTCTTCTCTCCGACCACCGGAACGTCGAACCGCATGTCCTGCGACGGTTTCGACGCCTTGACGACGACCACCTTTCCGCGGCCCAGCCGCCCGCCGCGCCGGATCGTCTCGTCGGTTCCCTCGAGGGCCTCGACCGCCAGGACCGTTCCCTTCTTGACGACCACGCTCTGCCCGATGTCCATCGCCGCGATCCCGCGGACGATGCGCACCCCGAACCGGATGTCCTCGAGGACCGGTTCCGAAGGCGGCGGTCCCGCGAAGTGACCCGCCGGGGCCAGCCATTCCTCGAGAAAGGTGCGCGCGTCGAGCAGTTCGATCCCCTCGCGCGCCAGCTCGTCGCCGATTGCGCCGAAGATCGATTCCGCGTTGCGTTCCTTCAGCCGGGCCAGCAATCCCGCCATCCTCAGGTCCAGCCGCACGTCCCGGAAGAGGTTCTTCGGGGCGATCTGGCCGACCATCAGGGCGCGGGTCACCCCCTCGTCGAGAAAGACCTGGATCAACCGGTTCAACTGCCCCACGCGAACCCACTCCACGCAGTCGGCGACCTCTGCGACGGCGGGATCCGTTTCGCCGTGGAACGCGACGACGACGATCTTCTTCACGCCCTTCCGCCGGGCCGCCCGCGCCGTGTGGAGAGGATAAGCGCCGTTGCCGGCGATCAGTCCGATGGTTTCCATGCGCGGAGGGTATCCCGGATCTTTCCCGAAGGTCGAGAAGCGGAAGGCCGGCCCCAAGCCCGCCTCCGCGGCGCGGCGCCCCGCCCGTTCACGAGGCCCGGTCCCCCTTCCTCGCGCCCTGCCGCGCACGCAGTTTCCGAACGCCGTAGACGGCGCACAGGACCAGGACCGGGGTCATCACGGCGATCTCCACCATCACCACGCGGACGTTGTGAAGGGAGAAGAGTTCCTGCGCGCTGCTCTTGTACGGCCGGGGAAAGAGATGCCACGGGGAGTAGACCCGGATCCCCCACGGCCAGAAGGGAGGGATCCCGCGAGGCAGGCTGGCGTCTTCGGTGACGATGTCCATGACGAGATGGCTGCCGAGAGCCGCGAGGAGAACGGCGAAGGGGATGCCGCCCCACCAGGGTTCGCCCCATCGCGATCTCGCGGCCCAATGGACCGCCGCCGCCACGGCAAGCACGAAGAGAATCGAGTGGGTCCCCGCCTGGTGGAACCGGTTCGGCTGGAGCCATGGGAGCCCGAAGAGGTAATCGACGTCGCAGGCCCACGCCAGGGCGATCAACCCGGCCACGCGCCGCCGGTCCCGCCAGACCGCGGACGCGATCGGGCGGTCGGAGGCATCCAGCGACGGGAGCGCGGCGGCCGCATAGATCGCCATTCCGGCCATTCCGTGGGCGACGGGACTCGGCATCGACGGACCTCCGCCCGGGGATCAGCGCAGGTCGAAGGCGGTAAGGGATCCGTCGACGGCGCCCACGTAAAGCCTCGATCCGCCGGCCGCCGGGGGCGCAAAGACGTACACGCCCGGGGCGGCCCGGTACTTCCAGAGGGCCTTCCCGGTTTCCGCATCGAAGGCCTGAACCAACCCCGTGCCGGAAACCAGGCAGACGACCCCGTCGACCTCGACGGGCGGCGCGGGCATGAACCCGGTTTCGGCGTCGCTTTCCCAGACGACGTCGCCCGAGGGGGTCATCTTCGTGAGCCGGCCGTTGGTCCGTCTCAGGTAGAGCGCGTCGCCGGAAACCGATCCCGCCAGGGCGGAACACTTCTCCCAGCGCCCCGTCCGTTCGCCCTTTTCCGGGTCGATCCGCGCCAGCAGCATCGCCCGATCCGCCGCGAAAAGGCTTCCCCCGGCGAAGACGAGGGGCGCGTCGGCGGGACTGTAGTACCGGGCCGCCGGTTTCGTCGCGCTTCCTTCCCCCATGCATTTCCAGAGAACGTTCCCGGTCTCCGCATCCAGGGCGTAGACGTACCGGTCCCAGGCCGCGAAAAACATCCTGCCGTCCGCGAGGATCACCGGCGATTCCACCGCGTACGACGCGGCGGCAGTCTTCCAGATCTCGTCTCCGCTGGATGCGTCCAGGGCGAACGCCGTTCCGTCGATGTTCACGGCGTAGACGCGGTTCCCCTCGACGGCGGGAGTGGAATAGACGGCGGCGCCGCCGTCATACCGCCAGATCGTCTTGCCCGCCGGATCCACGGCCCGCACGACGCCCGAGCCGTCCGCCACGAGGAGGTTCGACCCGAGAGCCACTGGGGATGCCAGAACCTCGCCCTCGCACGGCACGGCGCCGGCGACGGCCCCGGTCCCGGCGTCCAGAATAACGACCGTCCCGCCGAGACAGGGCACGGCGAGCCTGTTTCCGAAAACGGCTGGGGCACCCTTGATCCCCTGGGGCAGATGGACCTGCCAGAGGACCGGCGGCGCTTCCGGCGGCGGGGAGACCGCGAAGAGGAACGTCCGCTCCGCCCGGTACCCCTCGTCGTTCTCCACGACGACGTTCAACCGATGAAACCCGGGGTCGAGGGCCCCGAAAGGCACCTTCCCCTCGAAGAAGCTCTTTCCCCGAATCATCAGGGAGACCGGATCCCCGTCGTCGACGCGCGCCGAGATCGTGCGTTCCTTCTCGAGAAAGACGGGGTTCATCCTCCCCTCGACGAATGCGGCCGTCGGCGTCCCTTTCGGACCGATCAGGCGCATCTCCGATTCCAGGGCGAGGGCGTGGTCGGGCGTTCTCAGGTCGACCTTCAACAGGACGTTCGTGGCCGCCGGCTCGTTTCGCTTGCGATAGGCGGCGGTGAGGACGCCGTCGCGGACCTCGAAAACGGTGTACCCGGCGCGATCCTGGTATCCCTGCCCTCCGACGAGGCAATCGAACCCCTCGTACCGGATGAGCCGGGGATGGTGATAATGACCGGTGACGGTCACCACCCTCCGGAAGGGGCGCAGAAGGTCCAGAACGCGGTCCTCCGACCAGTCGCTCGCGTATTCCTTCCCGGCGAGCGGATGATGGAAAAAGACCACCAGCGGGGTGGTCTCGGGCACGTCGGCCAGATCGCTTCGCAACCAGGTGATCTCCTCTTCGCCGAACGAGGGGCGCGGATCCTGGGGTGTGGCGCTCGACAGTCCCACGAAATGGATTCCTCCGAAATCGAACGAATACCACGGGCTCCCCTCGGCCGCCCGCAGTCGGGGCCAGAAACAGCGCCAGGTGTCGTCGTGGTTGCCGGCCTGCATACGGACGGGAACGCTCGCCCCGGCCAGTTTCGATCGAAACTCATCCCACCAGCCGGAGCCGTCCCCGTATTCGAAGAGATCCCCCGTGGCGAGGATGAAAGCGGGCGCGACCGTGCCCTCCCGGCCCGGCGCCGGCACGGTCTTCTGTCCGGCGACCCATTCCAGGAATTCGCCCGAATCCGCGTGCGGATAGTGGATGTCGGTGATCTGAATCCAGGAGAAATCCTGGAGCGGCGCGCCGAACGCGGCCCACGCACAGGCCAGGATCGTCGCGATTGCCAGGGCGGTTGTCGTTTTCATCGTTCTCCGTTTCCTTTCCCCGTACGCTTCGCCGGCGCCCCGCCTCCCGGACGGGTTCCTTCAGATTCCCGAGAGGAGCAGGGGCCGCACGGTGATCGGTTCCACGACGGTGTCCCGCCGGAAATGCAGATCGTCTTTCCGGGGGTAATCCAGCGTGTAATGGAGTCCCCGGCTTTCCTTGCGGCGGGCGGCGCATTCGATGATCAGGCTGGCGACCGTCGCGATGTTCCGAAGTTCGATCAGGTCCGAGTTCACGCGGAATTCGCGGAAATACTGCTCGATCTCGTGCATGGCGATCCGGAGGCGCCGGCGGGCCCGGCGCAGACGGCGGTCGGTGCGGACGATCCCGACGTAGTTCCACATGAACTGGCGGATCTCGTTCCAGTTGTGTTCGAGGACGACCTGTTCGCTGCTCTCGACGACGGATCCCTGGTCCCAGTCGACCACCTCCCGCGGGCGGATCGCGGGAAGGTCGGCGCGGCGCATCGATTCGGCCGCGTGATGGGACATCACGAGCGCTTCCAGCAGGGAATTGCTTGCCAGCCGGTTGGCGCCGTGCAGCCCGGTGCATGCGGTCTCTCCGACCACCCAGAGCCCGGGGACGTCGGTCCGGGCGTCCCGATCCGACACGACCCCGCCGCAGCAGTAATGGGCCGCCGGAACGACGGGGATCAACTGCCGGGCCATGTCGATCCCGAACGACAGGCAGCGCGAATAGATGTTCGGAAACCGGTTCCTCAGGAAATCCGCCGAGAGGTGCGTGACATCGAGATAAACGCAGGGATCGCCCCGGCGTTTCATCTGATCGTCGATCGCGCGGGCGACCACGTCGCGCGGCGCCAGGGACCCCATCGGATGATACCCCTCCATGAACGCCTCGCCGGCGGCGTTCCGCAGGACGCCCCCCTCGCCCCGGAGCGCCTCGGAGATCAGGAAGGATTTCGCTTCCGGATGGTAGAGACACGTCGGATGGAACTGGATGAACTCCATGTTGGCGATCCGGGCCCCGGCCCGGTAGGCCATGGCGATCCCGTCGCCCGTGGCGATGTCGGGATTGCTCGTGTACAGGTAGACCTTGCCCGTTCCCCCGGTGGCGATGACCGTTCGCGGCGCCACGAAACTCAGGATCTCGCGGCTCTCCCGTTCGTAGACGTAGGCCCCCGCGCAGCGGCCCGGATTTTCGGAATCCCGCCGGCCGGTCATGATCAGTTCCATGGCGACGTGATGCTCGTGGAGCCGGATTCTCGGGTGCCGCTCAACGGCGTCGAGCAGGGCCATCTCGATTTCCCGGCCGGTGAAATCGCCGGCGTGCAGCACGCGGCGGCGGGAATGGCCCCCTTCGCGTCCGAGATCGAATTCCCCGAGCCGCCCGCCGGCCTGGTCGAAATGCATCCCGAGTTCGACCAGATCCCGGATCCGTTCGGGCCCTTCCTCGACGACCATCCGCACGATGTCCTCGTGGCAGAGCCCGTCGCCCACCTCGAGCGTGTCGCGCACGTGGGCCTCGTAGCTGTCGTCCGCGCCGACCACGCAGGCGATGCCGCCCTGCGCGTAGTTCGTGTTCGATTCGGCCCGATCCTTCTTGGTGACGATTTCCACCCGGCCGGCGTCGGCGAGTTTCAACGCCGTCAACAGACCGCCCATCCCGCTTCCCAGGACGAGGAAATCGGACTCGATCCGGGTCGAGGAGGGTTTCACCGTTCCACCTTTCCCGCGGCGGCGCCGGCGAGGCGCGCCAGTTCGTAACCGTCCCGATAGGAGGAGGCCATGACGATGTTCACGACGCGACCGCGCTGCCACACCCGCGCCACCCGCTCCGGGCCCGCCATCCACGGACCGATTCGAGCATCCGTCGGATCGGCTCCGGAAACAACCCCGAGCATGCGTCGGGTCGCCCGCGCCGCCGCTGCCAGGAACTCTCCGGCCTCCCCCGCGTCGTCCCAGGCGGTCACCCACACCAGGCCGGCGGGTCTCGAAGCGGCCCGTTCGTAGTAGACATACCGGTCGGCGTCCCACCCGTCGGCCGGAGCCGCCCAGTCCCCGTCGTCGTTCCAGCGTCGAAGCCAGACCCGGATGCCGAATTCGCCCAGCGTGTTGCGCCAGACCGCCCGCACGTCCGGATCGCGCCACGAGGGGATCGCGACCCTTCGCGCGCCGGGCTTCGACTCGGTTTCCGCGCGCTCCGGATGCAGGATCTCCTCCGTGGTCCGCGGAGGAGAACGGAATGCCCCGTCGAGATCGCCGTCACGGTCTCTGCGGTAGAGGACGAAACGCCGTCCCTCCAGATAGGGGAATTGAAGACTCTCCCGGAGAAAGAGCGGGATCGCCGCGTCGCCGAAATCGGCTTCGGCGGGAAACTCCTTCGGCAGATCCCGATCGGCCATGGGACGGCGGCGCAGGACCTCCGACATCACGACCATCGCATCGCCTTCCAGCAGGGCGTGGACCGCCATGACACGGTCGTCGTTCGAAAGATCGTCCAGCGCATACCGTTCCAGGTCGTAATGCTGATCCTGCAGGGCGTGCGTCAGCTCATGGGCGAGCACGGCGCGAGCGAAAGACTCGCCGGCCTCCAGATCCTCGAAGAGATACAGGGCGCCGGACCGGGGATCGTAGAACGCCGTCATCTGTTCATCCATCAACCGGAGGTAGGCGGAGCGAAGATCGCAGCCGTCCGGCAACAGCCCCAGATACGCCAGCGACCGCGCGTAATCGCCCACCGCACGGCGGCCGATCTCCTCGTCCATTCTTCGTTCGAGAAACGAATGGAGTTCCTCGCGCCGGACACGCTGGTAATCGACGGGACGCAGGAAATCCAGACCGCGGATCTGCTCGACCTCCCTTTCGACGGCGGCGGGATCCAGGGCGCAAGCGGGAGAAACGACGCCGAGAAGAATCGCGAGGAGGAGCGCCGCGCCCGCCCGCTTCTGGTAGAATGGGGTCATGTCCATATCGGAAAAGGATATCCTGGAGCTGCTTTCCTCTCCCCGCTACCACCCGATGCGGAGATCCGAGATCGCGCGGGCCCTCGGCGTGCCTCCGGACGACCGGGCGGGCTTTCGCCGCATCCTGCGCGCCCTGGCGGACCGGGGCGAGATCACCGTCATCCGGCGCAACCGCTACGTCCGGACCCGGGAAGCCGATCTCGCCGTGGGAATCCTGCATCTGACGGACCGCGGGTTCGGATTCCTGATTCCGGACGACGGATCGCCCGAAATCTACATCGCGCCCGAGCATACGTCCACGGCGATGCACCGCGACCGGGTCCTCGTGCGGATCCTCTCCGGTCCCGCCGGCGTCCGGCGGCGCGGGGCGCCCGCCGGCGCGGAGAAGAAGTCGGCCGGAAAGGTCGTGAGGATCATCGAGCGGGCGAACGACACCATCGTCGGCACCCTGCGCCGCACCCGCCATTTCTTCTACGTGATTCCCGACGATCCCCGTTTCTCGCACGACGTCTACGTCCCGAAACCGGCCGATCGCAAGGCCGAGCCCGGCATGAAGGTCGTCGTCCGGCTTCTGCCGTGGGAAAACCGCCACGTCAATCCCGAGGGGGAAGTCGTCGAGGTCCTCGGCCGCTCGGGACGTCCCGAGATCGAGATCCTGTCGATCATCCGCAAGCACCGGCTGCCGCAGATCTTCCCCGCCCCGGTCGAAAAGGCCGCGAAACGTTTCAAACCCCGGGTGACGGACCGCGACCGGAGCGGCCGGGAGGACCTGCGCGACCTGCTGCTCTTCACGATCGATCCCGAAGACGCCCGGGATTACGACGACGCCGTTTCGATCGAGAAAACGAGCGGCGGCGGATGGAAGCTCGGCGTGCACATCGCGGACGTTTCGCATTACGTCCGGCCCGGCACCGCCCTCGACCGGGAGGCCCGCGAACGGGCCGTCTCGGTCTACCTGGTCGACCGGGTCATTCCCATGCTGCCCCTCGAACTGTCCGCCGGAATCTGTTCGCTGAGGGAAAACGAGGATCGCCTCGCCCGATCCGTCTTCATCTGGATCGATTCCAACCGGCGCCCGATGCGCCACCGCGTCGTTTCCTCGGTGATTCGTTCCCGGCGCCGCTTCACCTACGCCGAGGTCCAGGCGATCCTGGAGGGCGACACCGACGGCGCCCCCGCGGAAATCGTCAAGGCCGTGCGATCGATGGACCGGCTCGCCTCGGCCCTGCGCGCCCGGCGGTTCGAACGAGGGGCGATCGACCTGGACATGCCGGAAGCGCGCGTCGTACTGGACGACCGCGCGCGGCCGACCGGCGTCCGGATCGAGAAGAACAACCGTTCCCACCAGTTGATCGAGGAATTCATGCTCCTGGCCAACGGGGCGATCGCCCGCCACCTCGTGCACGCCCGTTACCCCGGGATCTTCCGGGTCCACGACCCGCCCGCGCAGGAGCGGCTGGAGGGGTTCGCCGCCTTCGTCCGATCCCTCGGCTACCGGCCCGGCGCCTCGCTGTCGCGCGACGCCGTGTCCGCCGTGCTCCGCCGCGCCCGGGGACGGCCCGAGGAACACGCGGTGAAGGTGGCGCTCCTGCGCTCGATGAAACGGGCCGTGTACAGCACGAAACCGACCGCCCATTTCGGACTGGCCGTACGTCCTTATCTCCATTTCACCTCGCCGATCCGCAGGTACGCCGACCTGGTGGTTCACCGGATCCTCGACGCGTGTCTGCGGGGCGAACCCGCCGGGGTGGAACCGGAGGAACTCGCGCGGATCGCCCAGCACATCACCCGGCGCGAACAGGCCGCCGAAGAGGCGGAACGCGATTCCCAGGACCTGATGAAGATGGCCCTGCTCCAGCGGCAGATCGAGAAGGGGCCCTTGCAGACGTACGACGCCGTCATCACCGAGGTGCGGAACTTCGGTCTCTTCATCGAGCTGCCGGATCTGATGGTCAACGGCCTCGTGCACATCGGGCAGCTCGGCGGGGATCTCTACCGGTTCGACCGCGGGCGGTCCGCCCTGGTCGGCCGTTCCTCCGGGGAACGATTCCGGGCCGGGCAGCTTCTGCGCGTGGTTCCCGCGCGCGTCGATCCCTACAAGCGTCAGTACGACTTCGCCCTGGCCAGGGATTGATCCCGCAGGAAACGGCCGACGACCGACCGCGCCCGCGCCGATCCGCGTGCGGAGAAGAGGGCGCGGAGCAGCGCGATCACGGCCGGAACGACGACCGGCGGGAGGGCCGCCGACCAGATCCTTCCGACCCGCGCCGCCGCCCCCGGGTCGCCGCTCACGCTCCGGGCGGCCAGTCCGATGCAGAAACCCGTTGCGGCGACGATGCCCAGGGCGACGACGATCCGCCGCCCGTTGAAGGGCGTCAGGGCGAACAGGAACGTCAACACGGCCGAGGCTGCGACGAGAAAATGCTGGAGCCGGATGATCGACCACGGCTCGGCCACGCCGGCGAGCGCCAGCCGCGGAAAGAGCCACAGGACCCAGGGGATCGGAATCATCATGGCCGCCACCCCGTCGCCGCGCATCGCCGCAACCACCGATCCCCCAAGCAGAAGGGCCGCCGTCACGTGCGGCGTCCAGCGTTCCCACTCCTCCGATTGCGTCAGCAGGAGCCCGGCCAGGTAGAGAAGGCACCCTCCCCAAGTGTACAGCCAGACCGGGTGACGCCGGGCGCGCCGGGTCCGAAGCATGCCGAACAGGTAGATCCCGGCGGCCGCGGGGGGAAAGAGACGGAGCAGCCATTGCGAACCGGCCCAGCCCCCGGCCAGCGCCAGGAAGAAAAGATCGAGCGCCGGCCAGGCGGCCGCCGCCCAGAGCCCTCCCGCCAGGTAGCGGCGCATCGCTTCGGCATCGAGTTCCACGGCGTCGTTCATCGACCGGTTTCCCCTGCCAGAAGGCGTTCCACGATTCCCTCGATCGTGTGGCGCGTCGCTTCCCCGTCCACCGGCCATCCCAGGGAACGCACCGTCTCCGACGTAACCGGTCCGATGCTCATCACCCGCGGCCGCGGATCCATGCCTTCCCAGCGCTTCCGCCCGAACCGGCGGGCGAACATCCGCGCCGTGCTCGAACTGGTGAAGACGACCCAGTCGAACCCCTCGCGCGCGACCCGGTCGAGTTCCGCCGGCGTGACCGACGGCTCCGGCGCCGTCCGATAGGCCGCGACGCAGCGGACCTTCATCCCGATGCGCCGGAGTTCCCGGGGCAGATCGGGCGAGGCGATGGATGCCCTGGGCAACAGGAGACGGCTTCCCGCCGGAACCCCGCGCCGACGGAATTCGGAGGCGATTTCCATGGAAAGATAGGCCGCCGGCAGCAGATCCACGGCCGGCCCGCGGCGGCGGACCGCCTCCGCCGTCGCCGGTCCGAGACAGGCGATCCGCACGTTCCCCAGGGAGCGGATGTCGCGGTAGAGAGCGTCGAACCTTTCGAAGAAGGATTCGACGCCGTTGACGCTCGTGAAGACGATCCAGTCGAACACCCGGATCTCCCGGACCGCCTCCTCGAGTTCCGAACCCGGTCCCTCGAGCAGAATCCGGATCATCGGCAGCTCCAGTACCTCGGCGCCGGCCTCCGACAGCAGGCGGCGCAATGCGCCGGCCTGTCTGCGGGGACGGGTGATGACGATTCTGCGGCCGAACAGGGGACGTCGTTCGAACCATTCGAGCCGATCCCGCAGTTCGACCACCTCGCCGATCACGACCGCCGCCGGCGCCCCGATCGACGCCTCGCGAACGCGCGCGGGAAGTTCGCGCAGAGGGGCGACCACGCACCGTTGCCGGGCGAGGGTCCCCCAGCGGACCGCGGCGGCGGGCGTCGCGGGATCCAGCCCGCCCTCGATCAGCCGCTCGACGATCGAGTCAAGGCGGTTCATTCCCATGAGGACGACCTTCGTTCCGGGAAACCGGGCGATCGATTCCCAGTCGACGTCCCCGGGATCGGCCCGGGGATCGCGGTGTCCCGCGACGATCGCCACGCCCCGGGCGATGCCGCGGTGCGTCACCGGGATCCCGGCGCAGGCCGGCGCGGCCAGGGCCGAGGGAACGCCCGGCACGATCTCGAACGGGATCCCGGCACGGCGCAGGGCCAGGGCCTCTTCGCCGCCGCGACCGAAGAGCGTCGGATCCCCGCCCTTCAACCGGACCACGGTCCGGCCCCGGCGGGCATGCCGGACGAGGAGGGCGTTGATCTCCTCCTGCGGCAGCGTGTGCCGCCCGGCGCGTTTGCCGGCGTCGATCTTCTCGGCGCCCGGCGGGGCTTCATCCAGCAGCCGGGGATGAACCAGGGCGTCGTAGACGACCACGTCGGCCCGGCGCAGGCAATCCAGCCCCCTGCGGGTGATCAATCCGGGATCGCCCGGTCCCGCGCCGACCAGGTACACCCTGCCCCGGTTCACGAAACCTCGCCCTCCCGGAGGAGATCCCGGCCGCCGGCGGCCAGGATCTTCCCGGCGGCGGTTCGTCCGACGATCTCCGGATCCGAACCGGCGGACTCGACGCGGATCTCGCGGCCGCCGTCGGCCGAGAGAAGACGCGCCTTGAGGCGGATCGTCCCGTCGGCCGGGTCCACGGCGGCGAACGTTCCCAGGGCGGTTCTGCATCCGCCTCCCAACGCCGACAGGACGGTTCGTTCCGCCCGAACGCAGGCGCGGGTGTCCGGATCGTCGATCGCCTCCGCAATGCCGCCCGCTACGGATTCTTCCTTCGCCTGCACGGCGACGGCCGCCTGCCCGGGGGCCGGCAGGTGTTCGGAGACCTCGAGCGCGACCGTCGGATACTCGGCACCCCTGTCGTCCCGCACCCTGCGGCCGTCGAACCACCCGATCCTTCGCAACCCGGCCGCGGCCAGGACGACGGCGCGGAACTCGCCCGTCTCGCGCAGCTTGCGCAGCCGGGTTTCCACGTTTCCCCGGATCGGAACGCAGCGGATGCCCGGACACCGTCGCGTCATCTGGGCCGAACGCCGGGGACTGCCCGTGGCCAGCACGTCCCCCGGGTTCAACAGCGAAACCGGCGGCGAATCCCCCGGACGGAAGATCAGCAGATCGCGCGCGTCCTGCCGCGGGAGCACCGCCGCGACGACAAGCCCGCCGCCGTCGCCGCTCGCGGGCAGGTCCTTCAGGCTGTGCACCGCCAAGTCGACCTCGCCCCCGCGCAGGGCCTCCTCGAGTTCGCCGGTGAACCAGCCGGTCCCGGAGATCGTCTCCCCGTTCGAAGACGCGCGATCGCCGCGGGTGCGGACGATCCGTTCCTCGAAAAGAAGGTCCGGGCGAACCCGGCGGAGTTTCTCGACGACCTCCGCCGTCTGCACGCGCGCGAGTCGGCTGCCGCGGGTTCCGATGTGGACGACGGTTTCCATGAAGCCCTACTGGATGCTGTAGATGAGGTTCGTCGTTCCGCCGTCCCGCTCGATCTCGAGAACCAGCGCCGTGAGATCGTTCCGAAGAAACTCCCGATAGAAATATTCCGCCCGTTTCGGCGACGTCATCTCCACCGAGTTGACCTTCCGGATCACGTCGCCCGGACGCAACCCGAACGCGTTCAGAAGGGAATTGTCGCGGAGGGATCGGACACGATACCCCTCGAGCCCCTTCGCGCCTTCCACGGGCTGCACCGCCCCGAGGATTTCGGCGAGCTGCTCGGGGTTCTTCAGAAGCCGTTCCTGGAGAGCCAGGACGTTGTCGCGGTTGATCACCCGCCGGAAGGGGCTGACCTGGTAGGCGAGCGTGTCCGCGACCACCTCTTCGAGCGCGCCGGCTTCCTCCGGCACGGGAGGAGGCGCCGGCCGGGGGGCGCCTTCCTCGAACGATGCGAAGACCAGGCGCGACCCGTCGGGCCGGCGCACGACGAGTCGATCCCGGGCGATCTCCTCAACGACGCCCCCGGCGAAATCCTCGCCGATCGTCACGATCCGCTGGGTTCCCTTCCGCGTCTGCTCGATCACGGCCAGCCGGTCGACGCCGGTCCGGCCGCCGCCGTAGGCGAGAAACGTCCCCGCCAGACGAAGCTCTGCTGGCGTGTCGAAATCCCCGGTCGCGCGGTTCGCGGCGGAACCCCCGGCCTCCCCGCCGCCCTCGAACGAGAAACGCTCGGGGGGAATCCGTCTCAGGTACGTTTCCAGAGGGAAGGCCGGCGCGGGCCGGAGGCGCGAACGGCCGGATTCGGGCAGATCGATCGTTCCGGGAACCGCCGGCATCGCGCGGATCAGCCGAACCTGCCTGTACAGGAGAAGCGCCGCCAGCAGAAAGAGGAAGACCAGAACCGCCCGCAGCCAGGAAACCGCCCGGATCATCGGTTCCCCTCCCGGGCGATCGTTTCCTCGAAGAGCTTCCGCGCCCCTGCGCGATCTCCGGTGCGCAGCCGGTCCAGGATGCCGGCGGACAGCACGCGTTCGTACGCGGCGGCGCGTTCCTCCTGGGAACGTCCCGTCTCCTCCGGACGGCCCCGGATCTCCGACAACCAGTCCAGGAGGACGTCCAGGGCCCCGCCGAACTCCCGTTCGACGTGCATGCGGAACCAGCGCGCCAGCGCGGGACTCGCCCCCGCCGTGGAAACCGCCACCTGCCATCTTCGTCCCCGGGCGACCGACGGCAGCGTGAAATCCCCCGCGACGGATCCGTCGGCCACGTCCACGAGGGCCCCGCGGATCCGCGCCTCTTCGGCGACGCGCCGGTTCACGGGGGGGGAATCGGTTGCGGCGAAGACCAGGAAGGCCCCGTCGAGATCGGCCGGTTCGAATGCGCGCCGTTCCCACTGCAACCGGCCTTCGGACGCGGCCTTCCGGATTTCCTCCCGCGCTTCGGGGGCGACGACGCGGATCTCGGCGCCGGCCTCGAGCAGCGAAGAGGCCCTGCGCGCCGCAACGCGGCCGCCGCCGACAACGACGCAACGGCGGCCGTCGAGACGAAGGTTCACGGGGTAATCCATTGGTTCCACGCCCGGCCGGGCGAAATCCTCTGCAACAGGAATCGAACCGGCGGTAAGCCGGATTCTGTCATCCCGCATGGCGGGAAGCACGACCATTTGACTCTGCGGCCTGTACCCGAGGCTTGATTCCCCTGCGGGAAACGGGACGAGCAGCCCCTCGCCTCCTATTCGGCCTTGCTCCGGGCGGGGTTTACCGTGCGGCCTCGATTGCTCTCGGCCCGGTGGGCTCTTACCTTACCCCCGGTTGATCCCGGGGCCCACCTTTTCACCCTTACCCGGGACGTCGCCGCCCCGGGCGGTATGTTTTCTGTGGCACTTTCCTTCGCTCGCCCGGGAGGGAACGAGGACCGTTCCCGTCCGGGCTCACGACCCCGCAAGTACGGGGCGCCCTGCTCTGCGGAGTCCGGACTTTCCTCTCCGCGGGATCCGCGGAGCGGCCGTGTGCCGGTCCGATTCCTGTCTTCCTGTCAAAGAACCCGTCGTCGGGATGCCCCGCCGCGGACGACCCGGCGTCCTGCGGATCCGGGAATCCCGCCGGGCAGTATCATAGCATCGGGAGGCGAATCTGTCGTGAGCGCCCTTCGAACGACGGCCTCGAATCCGCGACCGCGAAGGGGCGGTTTCTCCGCCCGCGGTTGCCGGCATGTTCCGGCGGCCGGCGCGTTTCAGGATTCCTGGAAATAGACGATCCGGCCGCAGTAGTCGCAGACGACCAGCCCGTCGCCGCGCCGCGCGAGGTTGACCGTTTGCGGGGGGATCTTCAGATGACAACCGCCGCATGCCCCGTGTTCGACGGGTACGACGGCGATATCTCCCTTCTTGTCGAGAATCCGCTTGTAACGCGCCAGGAGAGTCGGATCGCATTCCGCGGCCAGTTCCTCGCGTTCCTTCTCCAGATCGACCAGCCGGGCCCGGAGGGACTTCTCGGCCTCGCGGACCTGCTCGCGCCGTTCCTCGGCCGCCTTCTCCGCTTCCGCAAAGACGGCTTCCGCTTCCTTGCGACGCTTCAGGAGTTCCTCCACCCGTTCCATGACGACCAGTTCCTGATCCTCGATTTCCTCGATCTTCCGTTTCAGCACCTCGATCTCCGAGGTCAGGGCGCGGTATTCCTCGTTGCTCTTGATCTGCAGAAGCTGGTTCTGGTACTTGGCGATCTGTTCGCGCTTGGCATCGACGTCCATCTCCATCTGCCTGCGTTCGCTTTCGGCTCCCATGGCGGCCTCGCGGGCCTTCTCGAGTTTCTCCCGCGCCGCGGCGAGTTCCTCCTCGATCTCCTCGAGCCGCCGGGGGACCGCGTTCAGTTCGCGGCGGGCGCGCCGGATCCGAATATCCCGATCCTGTAGAATCAAGAGCTTTTCCAGGGTGCCAGACATCGATCGCCTTTCTCCATGTCCGCCGCGCGCCGGACGGCCCGGATCGGCCCCGGACGGCGAAGCGAAACACGAGAGGCTAGCGATGCCGAACGCATCGGTCAACTCGCGACGACGATGCGTGTTCCTTCGACGAATCCCGCCGACCGCGCCCCTCCGGGGGCGGCCGGACCGGCTCGCTGAATCAGGAGGGATCCCCGGGCAGGAACCCCGCCCGCCGAAGCGTTTCCCAGGTCACTTCCCCCGACGCGCCTCGCCCGCCCAGCAATCGTTCGACGTATTTCGCAAGGATGTCCGCTTCCAGGTTCACCCGGTCGCCGGGCCGCCGGTCCGGCAGCGCCGTGGCTTCCCAAGTGTGAGGAATGATGCGCACGGAGAAGCGTTCCTCCTCCAGCGCCGCCACGGTCAGACTGATCCCGTCGACCGCCACGGACCCCTTCGACACGAGGTAGCGGGCGACCGCGCCGGGGATCTCGATCCAGATCTCCCGGTCGGGTCCCGCGCGTCCCACGGAGAGGATCCGCGCGGCCGCATCGACGTGTCCCTGCACGATATGCCCGTCGAACCGCCCCCGGGGCGACAGCGCCCGTTCCAGGTTCACGTGGGTTCCCGGACCGGCATCGGCGAGGTTGCTCCGATCCAAAGTTTCCCGCAGAACATCGAACGCAACGGTCCCCCGCCCCGCCTCGACGACGGTCAGACAGGCCCCATTGACCGAGACGCTCTGTCCGATCGAGACGTCCGCCGCGAGTTCGGCGCGAACGACGAGGCGCGCCCCCGTCGCGCCGTACCTCATTCCATCCACCACGCCCACTTCTTCGATGATCCCGGTGAACATGGGAACCTCCCCCGGATCAAGCCGTCGTCTCCGAACCGTTTTCGTTCGACCACCGTCATCCTCGGCGCCTCGGCCGGATCCCCCTTCGCGAGAACCCCCGCCACGGCCGGTCGTCCCTCGCCCATGACGATCGGCGCGTAGAAGAAAAGGGCCTCGTTCACCCTCCCCGCCCGGAAGAACGATCCCAGCAGACGACCGCCCCCTTCGAGAAGAAGGCTCGTGATCTCCCGGCGGCCGAGTTCTTCGAGCAGGGCGTCGATGTCGACCCCGTCCGGACCGGCCGGCAGCCGCAGGATTTCCACCCCACGTTCCCGCAGAAGCCGGCCGATCTCCGGCAGGGGATCGCGGGCGACGGCGACGATCGTCTCCGTTCCGACGGAATCCGAAAAGAGCTTTCGATCCGTGGGAAGGTCCCGGCCGCCCGTCAGAACGATGCGAACCGGTCTCCGGCGTTTCCCGGGCAACCGACAATCCAGCGAGGGATCGTCCCGGCGGAGCGTCTCGGCGCCGATCGCCACCGCGTCCACCCAGGCCCGTTCCCGATGCCCCCGCCGACGGGCCTTTTCCCCCGTGATCCATTTCGACGAGCCCCCGGGCGTGGCGATCCGACCGTCGAGACTCATGGCCGCCTTGGCCACGACCCAGGGTCGCCCGGTCCGCACCCACCAGGCGAATCCCCGGATCAGTTCGGCGGCCTTTTCCGATTCCACGCCGAGGGTTACGGCGATTCCCGCCCGACGAAGAATCTCCAGTCCCCGACCGGCATGCCGCGGATTCGGATCGATCACCCCGCAGACCACGCGCGCGACGCCGGCGCGCCGGATCGCCTCCGTACAGGGCGGGGTGCGCCCCGTCGTCGAACAGGGTTCCAGCGTCACGTACAACGTGGCGCCCGCGGCATCCCCTCCGGCGCCCGCGAGGGCCCGCACTTCCGCATGGGCCTCTCCCGCCCGTTCGTGACAGCCCTCCCCCACCACGGAATCCCCGCGGACGAGAACCGCGCCGACGGCCGGGTTCGGACACGTCGATCCGAGCCCGCGACGGGCCAGCCGCAGGGCCCGCCGCATCCAGCGGGCGTCTTCCGGCGCCGGGTCGGAAAGATCGAGATCCTCACCCTCCATCGTCCGCCTCCCCCAGCAGCCCCGCGACGAAACCCTCCGGATCGAAAGGCGCCAGGTCGTCCAGTCCTTCGCCGAGCCCGACGAGCTTGACCGGGATGCCGAGTTCCCGCTCGATGGCCACGACGATGCCGCCCCGCGAGGTCCCGTCGAGCTTGGTCAACACCACGCCCGTCACCCCGACCGCGTCCCGGAACCTTCGAGCCTGTTCCAGGGCGTTCGTCCCCGTCGTGGCGTCGACGACCAGGAGAACCTCGTGCGGAGCGCCGGGACGTTTTCTCTCCACGACCCGACGGAGTTTCTTCAGTTCTTCCATGAGGTTCGACTGCGTGTGAAGACGCCCCGCGCTGTCGATCAGCACGATGTCGCACCCCCGGGCCCCGGCCGCATCGAGCGCGTCGAAGGCGACCGCGGCGGCGTCGCCGCCCTGCTGCCCGCCGACGAACTCGGATCCGGTCCGTTCGGACCAGATCCGCAGCTGCTCGACGGCGGCGGCCCGGAAGGTGTCGCAGGCCGCGAGCAACGGCCGCGAGCCCCGAGCGCGCAGCGAATGGGCCAGTTTGCCGATCGTGGTCGTCTTGCCCGTCCCGTTGACGCCCACGACGAGAAAAACGGTGAGACCGTCGTCGGAAAACGCCAGCGAACGGTCCCGGTCCCGCAGGACGTCGAGCACGACGTTCCCGGCCAGTTTCAGGACATCGCCCCCGTCCAGCGAACCGCGCCGCCCGCGTTCGGCCACGGCGTCGAGAATCTCCATCACCGTCGTCGGCCCCAGGTCGGCTCCGTAGAGGATCTCTTCGAGCTCGTCGACGGACTCGGGCGTGAGGGATCCCCGGCCGAAGACGTCCCGGATTCTCGAAACGATCCGGTTGCGGCTCTTGCCCAATCCGCGGCGCAGGCGCGCGAAGAGTCCCCGGCCCTCGTCCTTTCCGGTCATGACGCACCGTCCGGATCGGAGGCGGCCGGGCTTCCGGAAGTCTCGAGCCCCTTGCGCACCGCGTCGAGCATCCCGTTCACGAACCTCCCGGACTCGGCCGTGCTGAATGCCTTGGCCAGTTCGACGGCCTCGTTGATGGTGACCACGGCGGGAATGTCCTCCCGGTAGAGGAGTTCGTAGACGGCGGCGCGAAGAATGGCGCGGTCCACGGCCGCCAGGCGTTCCAGGTCCCAGTTGCGGGCCACGCGGCGGATCCAGCCGTCGATCTCTTCGCGGTCCGCCGAGACGCCGTCGACGATCTCGTCGGCGAAATCCCGCACGACGTCGGGAACCGGCCGGTCCTCCCAGAAGAGGCGCCGGGCTTCGTCGGGATCCCGGGGATTGAGATCCAGCAGGTAGAGCAACTGGATGGCCAGCTCGCGGGCCTGCCGACGTCTGCCCACCGCGCGACCCGTCCCCCTACTCGCCGAGGCCCGAGAAGAGCGAGGCCATTTCGATGGCGCTCTCGGCCGCCTGCCAACCCCGGTTGCCGAGCTTGGTGCCGGCCCGTTCGATCGCCTGTTCCAGGCTCCCGGCGGTGATGATGCCGTAGACGACGGGGATTCCCGTCCGGCGGGCGGTGTCGTTCAGCGCCCGGGAGACCGTCGCATTGATGTAGTCCGCATGGCTGGTCGCGCCCTGGATCACCGCTCCGAGGGCGATCAGGGCGTCGTGGCGTTTCAGACCCGCCAGCCGGTCGATCGCCTGGGGAAGCTCGTACGAACCGGGGACCCAGACCACTTCGATCCTCTCCTCGTCGGCGCCGTGGCGCACCAGGCAATCCAGCGCGCCCGACAGCAGTTTCGAGGTGATCAGTTCGTTGAACCGGCTCACGACCAGTCCGAAACTCCGGCCGGACGCGTCCAGACGGCCTTCGTAGGTCTTCACCTTGGACATTCGCTTCCCTCCCCGGGGCTTCTCGATCCTAGATGAGGTGACCGAGCTTCCGGCGTTTCGTATCCATGTAACGCCGGTTGTGTTCGGTGGGTTCCATGACGATGGGGATGCGGTCGACGATCTCCAGGCCGTACCCCTGCAGCCCGATGATCTTCTTGGGATTGTTGGTCAACAGCCGGATCGTCGTCAATCCGAGATCGGTCAGGATCTGCGCCCCCAAGCCGTAGTCCCGCAGGTCGGCCCGGAACCCGAGATGTTCGTTCGCCTCGACGGTGTCCAGCCCGCGGTCCTGCAGCGCGTAGGCCCGGATCTTGTTGGGCAACCCGATCCCGCGACCTTCCTGGCGCATGTAGAGAAGAACGCCGAGCCCTTCCTCGGCGATCTTCTGCAGGGCGTGATCGAGCTGCAAGCCGCAATCGCAGCGCAGCGAACCGAAGACGTCGCCGGTGAGACATTCGCTGTGGACCCGGACCAGAACGTTCTTCTTCCCCGCGACCTCGCCCATCACGAGGGCGACGTGGTGGAGGTCGTCGATCACGGAACGGTAGAGATGCAGGCGGAAGCGGCCGTGGCGCGTCGGCAGATCCGCCGTTTCCTCGCAGACGACCAGCCGTTCCCGGCGCCGGCGGTACTCGATCAGGTCGGCGATCGAACAGAGACGCAACCCGTGTCGTTCGGCCAGTTTCCGCAGCTCGGGGAGCTTGGCCGAACGACCGTCCTCGTTGAGGATCTCGCAGATCATCCCGGCCGGCTCCAGACCCGCGAGTCGGGCCAGATCGACCGCCGCCTCCGTATGACCGGCGCGCCGGAGGGTTCCCCCCGCCCGGGCGATGAGGGGGAAGACGTGCCCGGGCAGGACGAAATCCTCGCGGGACGCCTCGGGCGAGGCCAGGAGCGACACCGTCCGGGCGCGGTCCTGGGCGCTGATCCCGGTCGTCACCCCTTCGCGGGCGTCCACGGAGACCGTGAACGCCGTGCGGAACCGGTCCCCGCTGGTCTCCACCATCCGGCTCAGGCCGAGATGCGCGGCGCGTTCCTCGGTGATCGGCGCGCAGAGCAGTCCGCGGCCATGGGTGACCATGAAATTGACCTTCTCGGGGGTGACCCGTTCCGCCGCGCAGACCAGGTCGCCCTCGTTCTCGCGGTCCTCGTCGTCGACCACGATGACGATCTCCCCGCGGCGGATCGCCTCGATGGCCTCGTCGATGCTGTCAAAGGTCTTGCCCATGGGATACCCGCACTCCCCGCCGTGAAAATCCGTCCCGCCCGGTCTTCCCCGTTCCTTGCCCCGAGGAAGCCGGTTGCGGCCCGTCGGGGGAAGCTACACCACAGTTCCGTCGGGCCGCAACCGGCGAGAACGACGACGCTTCCGGATCCCCGCCTCAGGGGAACGTTCCCGACGGCGGGGCGGGCGGCAGCTCCAGCGTGAGCATCCGATCCTGGCGCTGCTTGATTTCCTCGGCCCGATCATAGGCCCGTCGGGCGCGTTCCCGGGCGTCCGTCGTTACCCGGTCCCTGGACCACTTGATCGCCTCGAGGTACATCATGATCGCCGTCTGGTAGTTCGGATGGCCCTTCCGCTGCAGTTCCCGCAGCTTTTCCTCGTTGTTCTTGAAGCGGTCGAGCAGCTCGGAGGTCTCGCGGGCCGACAACGGATCCGGACCGATGTGATCCCGCGAAACGGGACTGAAGTTCCGCGTCACGTCGGACTTCTTGATCTGGCACTGGATCGAAACGCCGCCGGAAGAGAAGGCGGCGTCGTAATAATCGCCCGCGTCTCCGACGTAGCGGAATTTCGTGTTCTTGGCGGCGGTCCCAATGACTTCCCCGTTGTGGAAGATCTGGGCCTGTTTCACGCGGACGATCAACGTCCCCATGAAATCGCCCAGGAGCGGTTCGCCGCAGTTCACGCAGTACTTGTTGCCCGGCTCGTTCCAGGTACCGCAGTTCGTGCAGTAGACGGCCCACGCATCGGGAACGATCACGAGCATCGCAAGCAGAAGGAACAGACTCGTTCCAATGGCCCGTTTCATGATTCACCCCATCGATTGTCGATGCATCATTACGCCGTCGCGGTCATTCGTCAAATTCTTTCTTCGCATCTCCCGGCCCGCCCGTTTCCGGCCCGGGATCCGCGGACGGACGCCCCCGTCCGTCATCATCATTGGACCCCGTCAGGACAGGGTTTGTTCGACCAGCGACGCCGCATTTTCCAGGGCCGGCGCCAGCGCGTCGACGTCCCGGCCCCCGGCCTGCGCGAGGTCCGGGCGACCGCCGCCGCCGCCGCCGCCGCGGGAGGCCAGTTCGCGCACGATCTTTCCGGCGTGCGCGCCCCGGGCGACGGCGTCCCTGGAAGCCGAGCAGAGCAGGACCGCCTTGCCCCTGGATCGGGCCCCCAGAAGGAGGATGCCGGAGACCCCCCGCGCCCGGGCGGCGTCGGCAAGGCTGCGCAGGTAGGCGGGATCCTTTTCGCCCAGGTCCGCCACGTAGAGATCGAGATCCCCGACCCGAACCGGCCGGCGCAGGATCGATTCCACTTCCCCGGCCGCCCCCTTCTCCTGGAGCCGCCGGAGATCCTTTTCCTGGCGCCGGACCTGCTGAAGAAGGCCGGCCACCCGTTCGGGGACTTCTTCCGGGGCGGAACTGAGCAGTTCGCCCGTCGACCGCAGAACCGCCCGTTCGCGCTGCACCTCACGCAGGGCCTCCAGCCCGGCGACGGCCTCGATCCTGCGGATCCCCGACGCCAGGGCCGATTCCGAGAGAATCAGGAAGAATCCCGCCTGCCCGGTGCGCTGCAGGTGGGTGCCGCCGCAGAGTTCCCGGCTGTATCCTCCGATGTCCACCACCCGGATGCGATCGCCGTATCGCTCGTCGAAGACGGCGATGATGTCGGAACCGTCGATCTCGGCGTAGTCCATCTCGGAAACGGCGACCGGATCGTCCGCCACGATCCGTTCGTTGACGATCCGTTCGATCTCCTCGATCTGCGAGGGTTCCAGCGCCGAGTACCAGGTGAAATCGAAGCGAAGCCGGTCCGGTCCGACGTACGAACCCGCCTGGCGCACCGACGGCCCCAGCACGGTGCGCAACGCGTAGTTCAACAGGTGGGTGGCCGTGTGGTGCCGCGCGGCCGCCCGGCGTCTCGATTCCGATACCGCGGCCCGCACCTCGTCTCCCGCCGCGAGAACCCCCTCGGCGACCTTCACGCGGTGGGCGATGATCCCGTCGACGGGACGCCGCACGTCGAGGACCTCGGCGCGTCCCGACGGCCCTTCCACGACGCCCCGGTCGGCGACCTGTCCGCCGGATTCCGGGTAGAAGGGCGTGCGGTCGAGAATGATCTCGATCTCCACCCCCGCTTCGGCGCGATCGATCTCCCGATCCCCGGAAACCAGGGCCAGGATCCGGGCCCCGCTTTCCGTGCGGTCGTATCCCACGAATCCGCTTCCGACGCCGCGGCCCTGCAGGCGCTGGAAGATCTCCACGCCCGCGCCGGGTTCCCGGTCGGCCTTGCGCGCCGCCCGCGCGCGGTTGCGCTGTTCGGTCATGCGGGCTTCGAAGCCCTCGAGATCGATCTCGAACCCCTGTTCCCTCGCCATGAGGGCGGTCAGGTCCACCGGAAAACCGTAGGTGTCGTAGAGCCGGAAGGCGTCGTCGCCCGGGAAGATCGATTCGCCCCGCTTCTTCATCCCGGCCACGATTTCCTCGAAGAGTTCGATGCCCCGGTCGAGGGTCTGTCCGAAGCTCTCCTCCTCGGCGCGGATGACCCGTTCCACCGTTTCCCGATGGGTGCGCAGCTCGGGAAACACGTCGCCCATGGTGTCCGCAAGGGGTTCCACCAGGCGCCAGAGGACGGGATCGTGTTTGCCCATCCGCCGGGCGAAACGGGAGGCTCGCCGCAGGAGGCGTCGCAGCACGTATCCGCGTCCCTCGTTCGACGGCAGCACGCCGTCGGCGACCGCGAACGAGAGGGTGCGCACGTGATCCGCCAGCACCCGGTAGGCGATGTCCACCGGATCCTCCAGGGCGCCCCGGTATTCGCGCGCTCCGGTCAATCGGCGGATCGCCTCGAAGAGCGGCTGAAAGACGTCCGTATCGTAGTTGGACCTCTTGCCCTGGAGAATGCGGACGATCCGCTCGAATCCCATCCCGGTGTCGACGTGGTTGGCCGCCAGGGGTTCCAGGGTTCCGTCTTCCGTCCGGTTGTACTGGATGAAGACGAGGTTCCAGAACTCGATCACGTCCGGATCCTCGGCGTTGATCTTCGCGGCGCCGGAAAGATCGTCGGTGGCGTCGAAATGGATCTCCGAACAGGGGCCGCAGGGCCCCGTGTCGGCCATCTCCCAGAAATTGTCCTTCTTGTTCCCCGGGTGGATCCGCTCCGGGGGAAGGAAACGGGCCCAGAGATCCCGGGCCTCCAGGTCCGGTTCGAGATTCTCCTCCGCGTCCCCCTCGAAGTAGGTCACGTGCAACCGGGCCGGCTCGAGTCCCCAGACCTTCGTCAGGAGTTCCCAGGCCCAGGCGATCGCTTCCTCCTTGAAATAGTCGCCGAACGACCAGTTGCCCAGCATCTCGAAGAACGTGTGGTGATAGGTGTCGCGGCCGACGTCCTCGAGATCGTTGTGTTTCCCCCCGGCGCGAATGCATTTCTGCGTGTCCGCGGCCCGCGTGTACCCGCGGCTGCCCGTTCCGAGGAAGACGTCCTTGAACTGGTTCATCCCGGCGTTGACGAAGAGCAGCGTCGGATCGTCGCGCAACACGACGGGGGAACTCGGGACGATCGTGTGCCCCCGTTCCGCGAAGAAATCGAGAAACGACTGTCGGACCTCGCTGGATTCCATCGGAGGGACCTCCAAAAGGGTCGCCGGGCCGGTTCCGGCCAGGACCGGATCAGCCGGCGGCGGCGTCGGCGTCTTCCGCCAGCTTCGCGCGGACGGCCTGGAGGATCTTCTGCGCCAGTTCGGGATCCTCCTTCAGGGCCCGGCGCGCCTGTTCGCGGCCCTGCCCGAGCTGGATCCCGTCGAAGGCGAGCCACGACCCGCGCCGGTCGAGGATCTTCAGCTCGTTGGCCACGTCCAGGAGCGACCCCTCCGCCGAGATCCCCTCGTCGTAGAGGATGTCGAACTCCGCTTCCCGGAAGGGCGGCGCCACCTTGTTCTTGACGACCTTGGCCCGGGTCCGCGCGCCCATCGAACGTCCCGAGGGATCCTTCAGGGCGCCGATCCTGCGGATGTCGATCCGCACCGAGGCGTAGAACTTCAGGGCGCGTCCGCCGGGGGTCGTCTCCGGGCTGCCGAACATGACGCCGATCTTCTCCCGGATCTGGTTGGTGAAGATGCAGCAGGTCCGCGAACGGCTGATCGCCCCGGTGAGTTTGCGCAGGGCCTGCGACATCAGACGCGCCTGAAGGCCGACGTGGCTGTCGCCCATCTGGCCTTCGATCTCGGCCTTCGGCACCAGGGCCGCCACCGAGTCGATCACCACGACGTCCAACGCGTTGCTCCGCACCAGGGTCTCGGCGATGTTCAGGGCGTCTTCCCCGCAGTCGGGCTGGGAGACGAGCAGGTCGTCCAGGTTCACCCCGATCTTCTTCGCATAGCCGGGGTCCAGGGCGTGTTCCGCGTCGATGATGGCCCCCAGGCCCCCGTCCCGCTGCGCGTTGGCGATGACGTGGAGGACGAGGGTCGTCTTCCCCGAGGACTCCGGACCGAAGATCTCCGTCACCCGGCCGCGCGGGATCCCGCCGACCCCCAGCGCAAGATCCAGGGAGAGGGCGCCCGTCGGAATGGACTGGATGACCTGCGCCGCGGAGGCGTCGCCCAGGCGCATGATCGAACCGGTGCCGAACTCCTTTTCGATCTGGGAGATCGCCAGGTCGAGATCGCGTCTCTGCCCGGATTTCTCCTCGGAACCTTTATTCTGCGGGGCCTTTGCGGGCATGGTCTTCTCCTTTCAAATCCGATCGATGGAGCGTCGTGTAGATCGCCCCGCCGGGCGAAAGCCGGCTTTGAACGAGCAGGATCGCCTCCGCCCGGAAACCGCCGAGTGCTGCACTTCTATGGGAATCGATTGCCGAAGTCAATGGAACCAGTTCCCGCGGTGCGCCGCGCCGGCGGCGGACGCGGCCCAGCGTGATGTGCGGATGGAAAACCCGCCGTTCCTCGGGAAAGCCCAGCCCGTCGAGGCCCGATTCCACCGCCTCGAAGAGCCGCCCCAGGGTCCCGTCCGGATCCGAGCATCCGGCCCAGATCACCGACGGACCGTACCGGGTGCCGAAGGTCCCGATGCCGACGCATTCCACATTCCCGGGAGGAATCGAGGAGGCGGCTTCGTCGAGCATGGCCGAAAGCCCGGCCACCTTCCCCTCGTCGATGTCCCCGAGAAACCGCAGCGTGATGTGGAAAAGGTCCGGGCGCACCCAGCCGACCGGGCCGCCCGCCTCCCGCAAACGGCGCTGGATCGCCTCCAGAACCGTGCGCAATTCCTCCGAAATCGGGACGGCGATGAAAACGCGAATCCCGTTCGCGGAATCTCCCGTTCGAATTCCGCCTTCTCGTTCTCTACCCATCCCCGTTCTCCTCTTTTCCGGACGCCGTCTCCGGGAAAAGAATCGACAGACGCAGCTCGTTCAGCGCCCGGGCCGCCGCCGCGCGACGGTTGGTCTCGCGATCCGCTCCGAAGCGGCACCTCACCGTGCGCAATCCCTCCGGAGAGGCGATCCCCAGGTAGACGAGCCCGACCGGCTTCTCCGGCGTTCCTCCGCCGGGTCCCGCGATCCCGGTCACCGAAAGGGCGTAGTCCGCGCCGAAGCGGTCGCGGACGCCGCTCGCCATCGCCGCGGCCGTCGCCGCGCTCACCGCGCCCTCGGTCTCCAGCACGTGCGCCGGCACCCCCAGGATCGATTCCTTGATCCGGTTCGCGTAGGCGACGACCCCGCCGAGATACCATGCCGAACTGCCGGGGACCGCGGTGATCCTCCCCCCGAGCAGTCCGCCCGTGCACGATTCCGCCGTGGCCACGGTCGCCCCCCGTCGCGCCAGGAGATCGCCGACCGCCGAGGCCAGATCCCCCGGACCGCGGCGGACGACGGCCCGGCCCAGGCACCGTTCCACGACGTCGACGATCCGCCGGAGTTCCCCGGGATCGGTCGATTCCAGCCGGATCCGAACCTCCGACGGCTCCGCCCGGAACGAGGCCCGTACCGAACCCGATTCCGCGAGAATCCCTCCGATTCGTTCCTGGACCTCCGATTCGCCGATTCCGGAAACCAGAATCGTCTCCGTTGCACCGATCCGTTCGCGCCGTTCCCCGGCGATCTCCGGAAACACGGATCCGTCGAAGACCGCCTGCATCTCCCTCGGCGGCCCGGGAAGAAGAATCAGCCGGCGGTCCTCCGACGACCATGCAAGTCCCGGCGCCGTTCCCACCGGGTTCGGCAACACCCGGAAACCCCTCGGAACCAGCGCCTGGCGCTCGGCGGATCCGACCGTTCGGCGGCCCCACGAGCGAAACCGTTCGCGGATCCCGGCCAGGACGTCCGAATCCATCTCGAGCGGACGGTCGAAGAGGGTCGCCACCGCTTCGCGCGTCAGATCGTCGGAGGTCGGCCCCAGGCCGCCGGTCACCAGGATCCACCCGCCTCGTTCCCAGGCCTCCGCCACCGCCGCGGCGATCGCCCCGGCGTCGTCGCCCACGGTCGTCGCCCGCTCCGGGCGCAGTCCGATCGATGCGAGTCTCCGGCCGATGTAGGCCAGATGGCGGTCGGCGATGTCGCCCCGCAGCAACTCGTCGCCGACGCAGATCAACTCGATTCTCATGACAACAGCCTAGCCCGGATCCCGCACCGAATCCGGCGCAAAATCCGTCCGCCGCACGGAATCCCGCGCCGCGACGGGCGATCCCGCCCGGTCCGGCCGCGGGGCCGACGCAAGCCCGCGAAGCGTCGATCGACCCCCGGACCGCCGAGGGCCCGCCCGGCGCAAGCGGAAGAGGAATCGGGACTTGTGAGCCGCTTCTCCGGACCCTACCTTTGGGCCTTCCGGAAGGTTCCCGGTCCTGCGGTCGGCGGGAGCGAAATCGTTGGGGTTTTCCGGCCGGAGGACCGTCCGGGGGAGCGAATCCGATCATGTCATCTGCCGCAAGTCCTCTTCGGAAAAGCGATCCGGCCGCCGATCCGGAGATCCTGGTGCAAATCCTGCAGTGGATGATCGAATCCCGGGCGATCGATCGCCGCGAGGAAATCCTGAAACGCCAGAACCTCGGGATGTTTCAGCTCAGCACCTCCGGGCACGAGGCCCTGGCGGCCCTCGCCGTCCTTCTGAGGCCGGAAGACCTCATCTTTCCGCATTACCGGGACCGCGCCCTGATGCTTGCCCGGGGAATCGGCGCGCGCGAGATCCTCATGGAGTACATGGCCAAGCGCGACTCGTCCTCGCAGGGACGGCAGCTCCCCTCGCACCACTGTTCGCGCGAACACAACGTCGTATCGCTGAGCAGCCCCGTGGGAACCCAGTTCCTGCAGGCCGTCGGCGCGGCCCTCGCCCTGCAGCAGACATCTCCGGGCCGGATCGTGCTGGCCCATATCGGCGACGGATCCGCCGCCCAGGGAGAGGTGTACGAGGCCCTCAACCTCGCCGGCCAGGAATCGGCCCCCGTGGTCTTCGGCATCGAAGACAACCACTACGCCATTTCGACCTGCACCCGCGAGAAGGCCTTCTGGCGCCGGCCGGGAATGACGGCGACCGGCCCGGACGGGGAACGATTCCTGGGCATCCCCCTCGTGCGGATCGACGGACGCGATCCCCGGGAGATCCTCCGCAAGGCGGGCCCGGCGATCGAGCGCGCCCGCCGGGGCGAAGGACCGACGATTCTCGTCTACGACCTCGACCGCATGGCCCCCCATTCCTCGGCGGATCCGCATACGAAATACCGGAGCGAGGACGATTTCCGGCTGATGCAGCAGCGCGATCCCGTGCCCCGATTCGGCAGGGCCCTCGTCGAGGAAGGAATCCTCACGGGCGCGGAACTCGCCCGGATGGAGGAGAGCGCCCGGGAGCGGATCGCGCGCACGGCGGACGAGGTGGTCGCCGCACCCGATCCCGAACCCGGCGGGGTTTCGGACGCTCTCTTCCCCCCGGTGGACGCCGAGGCCCTCCGCGGACTGGACCGCCCGCCTCCCGGCGCCGTATCGAAACGCGACGGGGGCCTCGACATGGCGGCCGCGATCAACCGGGCCCTGGAGGTCTCGCTCGAGAGCGACCCGCGGGTGCGGCTTTTCGGAGAAGACATCGAGGACCCGAAGGGAGGCGTCTTCGGCCTCACGGCCGGTCTCTCCGGGAAACACCCCGATCGCGTCAAGAACTCTCCGCTGGCCGAAGCCACCATCGCGGGGGTCGGCGTGGGCATGGCGGTCGCCGGACTGCGGCCCGTCTTCGAGATCCAGTTCATCGATTTCTTCGCGCCGGCCTGGAACCAGATCTCCAACGAAATGGCCACCTTCTCGTGGCGCAGCGTCGGGACGTGGCCCTGTCCGCTCGTTCTGATCGCCCCCTGCGGCGGGTACCTGCCGGGCGGGGCGCTCTGGCACAGCCAGACCGCCGAACCGTACTTCCTGCACACCCCCGGGCTGCGGGTGGTCATGCCGAGCACGGCCGCCGACGCCTACGGACTGCTGCGCTACGCGGTGGCGAGCGGGCAGCCCACGGTGTTCCTGGCCCCCAAGCATCTCTTCCACCAGCCGGTCGATGAGTGTCTGCCGCCGGAGTTCGACGACTACGCGATCGAATTCGGTCGCGCCCGCATCGTGCGCGAAGGCGAGGACGTCACCGTGGTGGCCTGGGGCAACGCCGTCCACGAAGCCCTCGCCGCGGCGGACCGTCTTGCGGAGGAAGGGATCCGGCCGGAGATCGTCGATCCCCGCACGCTGAACCCCTTCGACGAAGAGACCGTGGAGGCCTCGATCCGGAAGACCTCCCGGTTGCTCGTCGTCCACGAGGACAACATGACCTGCGGATTCGGCGCGGAGATCATCGCGCGGTTCACCGGCGTTCCGGAACGCTGGGAATGTCTCGACGCCTATCCGAGGCGCCTGACCCGTCCGGACGTTCCGGTGCCGTACCATGCCGCGCTGGAGTTCGCGGTGCTGCCGGCCGCGGAGGAGATCGTCTCGGCCGTGCGAGAACTGATGACCTACTAGTTCGAGGAGAAGACCCAAGACCATGTGCCCGACGCACACCGTTCCCGTTCGCCTGCCGCAGATGGGGGAGAGTCTCGCCGAAGGGACCGTCGTCCGATGGCTGCGAAGCGAAGGCGATTCCGTGCGGCGCGACGAAGACCTCCTCGAGATCGAGACCGAGAAGACCTCGGTGAGCATCCCGTCCCCGGTCGACGGGATCGTCCGCAGGATTCTCGTTCCCGCCGGGGAGACCGTCGCCGTCGGAACCGTCCTGGCGATGCTCGAATCCGAGCAGACGCCCTCGTCGGCGGAACCGACCGCCCCTCCGTCCGGGGAAGAACCGGTCCCGGCGGAACCCGGTCCGCCTCCCCCCCCTCTCGAGACGGAACCGCCGCCCCCGGCGGACACCAAGGTGGCGACCGGGTTCCTGAGTCCCCTGGTCTCGCGGATGATCCGGGAACACGGACTGACCTACGAGGATCTCCGGAAGATCGACGGCACCGGGGCCGGGGGAAGGATCCGCCGCCAGGACGTCGAGGCCTATCTCCGGTCCCGCGCCGCGGGCGGCGGCCCCTCCCGGCGGCGCGGCCGCCGGATTCCCATGAGCGCCACGCGCCGGACGCTCGCCGAACACATGGTCCGATCGGTCCGGCTGGCCCCGCACGCGGGGCTTCTCTCGGCCGTCAACATGCAGAACATCGTGGAATGGCGCAAGGCGGTGCAGCCGCGCTTCGAGGCCGTTCACGGCTTCCGCCTGACCTACACGCCGATCATCGTCCGGTCGGTCGCGCGGATCCTCGAGAAATTCCCGATGGTGAACGTCGAGGTCGACGGCAACGACATCCTGCTCAAGGAAGACATCAACGTCGGCGTGGCGGTCGCCGCGGAATCCTACGGGCTGATCGTGCCGGTGGTACGGAACGCCAACCAGAAGACGATCCTGCAGATCGCCCGGGAGATCCATTCCCTGGTGCTGAAGACGCGGCAGAGAAAACTCACCCCGAGCGACGTCGCGGCCGGTTCGTTCACCATCACCAACGTCGGAACCTTCGGGATCAAGACGGGTCTTCCGATCATCAACCATCCCGAGGTCGCCATCCTGTGCACGGGCGTGATCCATCCCGAGGTGGTGGCGATCGACGGACGGCCCGAAATCCGGCCGATGATGAACATCAGCCTGGTCTTCGACCATCGCGTGATCGACGGCGAACTCGGGGGCCGGTTCATCCAGTCCATCAGCCAGGAACTCGAAGGATTCGAACCCCCGGACGAAGAACTCGAACTGGATTGAACGCGGCGGAGACGGCGCGCGGAAATGAGCCGGGCGGAGTCAGTCCCCGTATCCGTCGGGATGGCGGCGGTGCCAGTCCCAGGCCGTGCGGAGGATCTCCTCGAGGTCGCGCCGCGGTTTCCACCCGAGTTCCTCCGCGGCCCGCTCCGCCCCCGCGACCAGGCGCGGGGGATCCCCGGGCCGTCTCGGCAGGAACTCCACGGGAATCGGGTGACCCGTGATCCGGCGGGCCGTTTCGACGACTTCGAGCACCGAGCTGCCGCGGCCCGTTCCCAGATTGAAGGCGGTCGTGCGCGGATATTCCAGCGCCAGGATGTGGGCCTCGCCGAGATCCTTCACGTGGACGTAGTCGCGGATGCAGGTGCCGTCCGGCGTCGGGTAATCGTTTCCGAAGACCGGGACCTTTTCGGCCTTGCCGAGGGGGACCCGCAGGACGTTGGGCACGAGATGCGACTCCGGCTCGTGGTCCTCCCCGAAGCGTTCGCTGGCCCCCGCCGCGTTGAAATACCGCAGGCTCACCGAAACGATCCCGTGGATCCGGTCGTACCACCGCAGGATCCTTTCGAAGGCCAGTTTCGATTCCCCGTAGGGATTCACCGGGTTCTGCGGGGTTTCTTCCGTGATCGGCATCCGCTCGGGGATCCCGTACGTGGCGCAGGTCGACGAGAAGACGATGCGCCGGACGCCGCCCGCCACCACCGCTTCCAGGAGGTGGATGCCGTTGGCGACATTGTTCCGGAAATACTTCGTCGGGTTCTCCATGGATTCGCCGACCTCGGCATTGGCGGCGAAATGCATCACCGCGTCGAACCGGCCCGACCGCACGAGATCGACCAGACGGCCGCGATCGGCAAGGTCCATCTCCGCGAATTCCGCCCGCGGATCCACCGCGGCGCGGTGGCCGACCGACAGGTTGTCGAGGGCGACGACCTCGTGGCCGATATCGAGAAGCTGTTCGATGACGATGCTGCCGATGTAGCCGGCGCCGCCGGTGACCAGGATTTTCATGAACGATCTCCCTCCGCGCTGCGTTGGAGGCGCATGGTATGCGCCGCGGGAACGTTCCGTCCAGAGGCTTCCCGGCCCTTCGGCGCCCCGACGCCGACCCGCCCGGGCCTCGAGGCGCGGGACGGGCGCCGCTAGAGCTCCTCTTCGGGCGCGTCAGGATCGCCGGGAGACTCGTCTTCGGATTCCTCGTCCGACGACGCGTCGCTCTCGCTCGCGAGGTTCCGGAGGTACCACCGCATGTCTTCCACCTCGTCGAAGACCTGCCGCGCCACGAAGATCGGCGCCTTCTCCGCCAGGGCCAGCGCGAGACAATCGCTCGGCCGGGCGTCGATTTCCACCAGGTTCGTCCCGATGTCGCTTCGCTGTTCCAGGATCAGCCGCGCGTAGAAGGTCCCCTCCTTCAGGTCGTTGATCACGATCCGCCGAAGGGCGATGCCGAGGGATCGGAAGATCCGACCGATCAGATCGTGCGTCAGGGGGCGTTCCACGGGCTGGGGCTGCAGGACCCTCGTGATCGCGGCGCCGACGCAATGGTCCACGTAGACGACGAAGACCTTCTCCTCGTTTCCGACGAAGACGGCCACCCCCATCTTGGCCGGAAGAACCGCTCGAACCCCCACCTGGACGACATCCGGTTCCATGATGGGAGAACGTACCACATTCCGCGGGCCCCCGATACCCGAATCCCCGCGGGCGGCGAGTCCCTCAGGAAGGAATGCGCCGTTTCAGTTCGGCCAGCTCCTTTTCCAGGAGCCGAACCTTCTCGTAGAGGGCCGGAAGACGCCGGGTGCAGGCCATGATCCGCCGGCCCTTCTCCTGATCCGTGGCCGGGAAACCGAAAACGACCTTCCCCGGCGGAATGTCCTTGGTCACCCCCGACCTCGCCGCCACGACGACCCCGTCGCCGATGCGCAGATGCCCCGCCACCCCGGACTGGCCGGCCAGCGTGGCGTGCGCCCCGATCTCCGTGCTCCCGGAGATCCCCACCTGGGCCACGATGATGCTGTGCTCGCCGATCACGACGTTGTGGGCGATCTGCACGAGGTTGTCGATCTTGGTCCCCGCGCGGATCCACGTGGTTCCGAATCGGGCCCGGTCGACCGTGACGTTCGCGCCGATCTCGACGTCGTCGTCGATCCGCACCGAACCGACCTGGGGAATCTTGCGGTGCCGGCCGTCGACCGTTTCGTAGCCGAAGCCGTCCGAACCGATCACGGTCCCGCTGTGGAGGATCACGCGGTCGCCCAGCCGCACCCGTTCGCGAACGACCACCAGCGGATGGATCAGGCAGTCCTCGCCGATCGAGGTCTCCCGGCCGACGTACGAACCCGCGCCGATCACCGTGCGATCCCCGATCCGCGCCCCCGGTTCGACGACCGCGTTCGGCTGGATCGAAACATCGGCGCCCAGTTCGACGTCTTCCGCCACCACCGCCGTCTCATGCACGCCCGGTTCGAAGGAAACCTCTTCCGGCGAGACCCAGCCGACGACGGTCGAAAAGGCCTCCGAGGGATTGTCGACGCGGATCAGCGTCGCCGGACATTCGCCCGTCCAGTCCTTCCGCACGAGGAGGGCCGAGGCCCGCGTCTCCCTGGCCAGCGATTCGTAGCGGGTCTGCGACAGGAAGGAGATCTCCCCCTCGCCGGCCTCGCGGATGCCGGCGACCCCGCGGATGACGATCGAACCGTCGCCCTCGACCGTGCCTCCGAGCAGTTCGGCGATCTCCCGAACGGTCTTCCTCACCGCGATCTTTCCTATCGGACCTATCGGACCTCTTCGGGCAGGTTGAGCCGTTCGATCAGGCGGTTGGTGATGTCGAGACGGTCGTCCGCGTAGAGGATGACCGGCTCCATGTTCAACGTGTTCCCGGAGATGTCGATGACCAGGTCGATCCCCTCCTGTTCCGCGTATTTCTTGACCTCGTCGCGGATCTCCCGCACCAGGGTGCGCCGCATCCGCTTGCTCTGCTCGTCGAGCAGGCGCCGCTTCTCGTCGTCGAACGTCTTGAGCCGCTGCTGGAACTCCTGAAGCTGTCCGAGCAGGTCCTCGGCCTGGCTCTGTTTCGCCTCGCGGGCGTCGTCGCTGAGCGCGGGATCCTGCGCCTCGTCCCGCAGCTTGTTGTACTGGTCGTTGAGGGCCTGGCCCTGCTTGACCAGTTCCTGCCGTTCCAGGTTGAACCGCTCGGCCTGTTCCTTCAGCGCGGCTTCCGCCTGAATCTTCTTGATGTACTGTTCGAAAACCTTCTCGAGATCCGCCACCCGGATCTCGACTTCCGCGCCGAGGACGGGCGGCGCGGAGAATCCCGGTCCGAGGATTCCCGCCAGTGCGATGATCAGGACCAACGTCGTTCTCTTCACTCGTCTCATGGTTCCTCGCTTCCTTCCGAGTCCGGCGCCGGGGATCGACCGCCTCCGTCGCCGGCGTACCCGCCGCCTCTCCGCCGGCGCTTCCCCGTCCGTCAGAATCGGTATCCCATCGAGAAATTCAGTCTCCCGTTGGGGTTGTCGTTGAACTCGTCCGCCTGGATCGGCCAGGCGTAGTCGATGCGCACGGGACCGATCGGCAGATCCATCCGGATCCCCAGTCCCGCGTCGGAATTCAGATTGCCCAGGTCGGCGTACCAGGCCGGGTCCCAGACCATGCCGATATCGTAGAAGACCGCCCCGCGGAAGACCGACACCAGCGGGATCGTGTATTCGACCGTCGCCATGAGCATCGTGCGGCCGCCGATCGGCTCGCCGTTCTCGTCCTTCGGTCCCACGTCCCGGTAATCGAACCCGCGCAGGGTGTTCGCCCCGCCGAGGAAGAACCGGTCGAAGATCGGAACCCGATCGCTGTCCCCGTATTCCTCGACGACCCCGGCCCGCCCCAGCAGGGCCAGGACGTGCCGCTCGTGCCACGGCATCGAGAAGAGAAGGTCGCTGTTGACCTTCAGCCGGTAGAGATCCGTCTCGGCCCCGAGGAATCCGCCCGCCAGGTCCGCCGCCAGAACGTTCCGCATCCCGCGGGTCGGCCGGAAGGGGCTGTCGCGCGTGTCCTGGATGATGCTCGCCCCCAGCATGCTGACGGACCGTTTGCCCTCTTCCATCTTGATCTGTTCCGAGGCGTCTTCGGCCACGTCGAAGATGTCCACCACCTCGTAGTTGTAGAAGAGTTCCCCCCGGATGAACGGGTACAGGGCCTTGCCGAGACGGATCCGTCCCCCGGTGCGCCGCTCGTCGTAATCGTCGCTCAGGAACCGGGCCGACTGCATGTAGAGGTCCGTTCCCAGGGAGAGTTTGCGGTCCATGAACCAGGGTTCGTCGAAACTCAGGAGCAGGTCGTCGCGCTCGGTGCCGATCTGCACCCGCAGCCGCAGCTTCTGCCCGGCCCCCCGGAAGTACGGGGGATTGAAGAGATCGAAGTTGCTCTGGCGCACCTCGGCGAACCCGACCAGTTTGTCGATCGAACTGAATCCGGCCCCGAACATCATCTGCCCGGTCTTGCCTTCCTCGACGTCGAACACCAGGCGGCGCCGGGCCGGATCCTCCGTCGCCTCCGTGTAGGACTCGACCGAATCGAAAAAGCCGAGGTTGCGCAGCCTCTGTTCGCTGACACGCACCCGGGGCCCGTCGTAGAGTTCTCCCGGCCGAACGGCCAGCTCGCGGCGGATCACCTTGCCCTTGGTGGGCGTGTTGCCGCGGATCTCGATCAGGTCGATGGTCGTCAGCACCCCCTCGCGGATCCGGTAGACCAGGTCGATCCGGCCCGTCTCGGTGTTCGGGATGCGGCGGACCATCACCCCCGTGCCGAGATAGCCCCTGGATTCGTAATAGTCACGCAGCGCGTCGCGATCCTTGCGTTCCCCCGGGGGCGAATAGGTCTCGCCCGGGCCCATGCGGAGGATCGCCTTCAGCTTGTCGGTTTCGAAGAGCGTGTTTCCCTCGATCTCCACGCTGCCGACCTTGTACCGGCTTCCCTCCTCGACGGGGATCGTGATGATCATCTTGCCGCCCGGAACGATCTCGAGATCCGGCTCGCCCAGTTCGACGTCCACGTATCCCTTGTTGCGGTACAACTCCCGCACCGCCCGAAGATCCGCGTCGAGCTGCTCGGGCATGTACCGCCCGGATCCCGTCAGCCAGGAGAAGATGTGGTGCGGCCGGGTCTTCATCACCTTGCGGAGTTCCCGGGCGCTCAGGGCGGCGTTGCCCTCGAAACGGACCTTGGAAATCTTGACGCGCGATCCTTCCTTGACGGTAATCCGCACCACGGCCCGGCCCGTGTCGGGATCGACCGCCGTGTCGAAATCCAGTTTCGCGTTCGGGAAGCCCCGCTTCCGGTATTTCTCCTTCGCCGCTTCCAGCCCCTGGAAGATCTCCGATTCGTCGAGCGGCGCCCCCGGGCTCAGGTCGATGAACGACCGGATCTCCGAGGGCTTCACCGCCTTGGCCCCCTCGATGACGATCTCGCTGAGAATCGGCTTTTCCCGCAGATAGACCAGGAGGCGCAGCTCGGTTTCGGAAATCGGCTGGACATCGATCCGCACGTCGGAGAACCGCTCGGTGGCGTAGAGGGCCTGGACGTCGTCGTGCACGGCCTCCGGCGAGTAGACGGATCCCGCGCGGCTCTTCAGATGCGCCCGGATGGCCTCCTCGGTCATGCTCAGGTGCCCCTGGGGGACGATCACCACCTCCCGGATCCGCAGCGGAAGGGTTTCCTGGGCCGTCGAGAGAAGCCATGCGCACAGAACCACGATCATCCCGCCGACCGTCGCGATACGTCGATTCACAGCTCCACCGCCTCCATTTCAGCAATGTACTCCGGCGTGACGCTGTCGAATCTCGCGTATTGGCCCCGGAATGTCAGTCGGATTTCTCCGGTCGGTCCGTTGCGCTGTTTGGCGATCACCAGGATCGCCTCGGTCGAATCCCTCTGTTCCTCGTCGTCGTAGAAGCCCGGACGCACCAGCAGGGCCACGACGTCGGCGTCCTGCTCGATGGCCCCGGACTCCCTCAGATCCGCCAGGCGGGGGCGGTGGTCGTCCCGCTTCTCGACCTCGCGGTTCAACTGGCTCAGCACGATGATCGGGATCCCCAGCTCCTTGGCCAGCGCCTTGATCCCGCCCGAGATCTCGGAGATCTCCTGCTGGCGGCCCTCGCTGCGGCGCACGAATCCCTGCAGCAACTGGAGATAGTCGATGATGATCAATCCGACGCGGTGCTGGGAACGCATCCGCCGGGCCTTGGCCCGAAGCTGGAGGACGTTGAGGCTCGCCGAATCGTCGATGTAGATCGGCGCCTTCATCAGGTTGTTGGCCTGGTGAATCAGGCTGTCGTGTTCCTCCCGGTTGATCATGCCGCGCCGGACCTTCGACAGCGCCACCGGGGGATAGCGGTCGGCCTCCTCCGGGGCGACGCGGTAGCGGGCCGCCGAGAGGGAACAGAGCATGCGGGTGACGAGCTGTTCGGCGGACATCTCCAGGCTGAAGATCCCCACCGGCTTGTTCTCGTAGAGCGCCACGTGCTCGGCGATGTTCATCGCGAGGGCCGTCTTGCCCATGCTCGGCCGCGCCGCCAGCACGATCATCTCCCCCTCGTGAAGGCCGGCGGTCATCTCGTCGAAGTCCGGATACCCGGTTCCGACGCCCGTGATCCCGCTGCGGGATTCGAGCTGCGTCTCGATCCTGGCGACGGCCTCCTTGAGGGCGCGGCCGATCGACAATTCCTGGTCGCGCACGCGGTGTTCGCTGATTTCGAAAATCTCGCGTTCGGCCTCGTCGAGTACGGGTTCCACCTCGTCGGAGGCCCGGACCTTCCTCGTGATGTTTTCGGCCGCCCGCAGCAGACGCCGCAGGACGTAGCGGTCCCGCACGATGTTGACGTAGTGCTCCGTGTGCGCCGTGGTCGGGACGACCTCCTGGAGTTCCGTCAGGTAGAGCACCCCCCCGGCGCGGTCCAGGAGTCCCGCCGCGCGCAGCGCCTCGCTCAGGGTGACGGTGTCGACCGCGCCCCCGTCCTGGAACATCTTCTGGATCTGTTCGAAGACGATCCGGTGGCGGGGATCGTAGAAATGGTCCGCCGAAAGCCGGTCCAGGCAGCGCGGCAGGGCGTCGCCCGGATCCAGCAGCATGCAGCCGAGCACGACCTGCTCGGCTTCCGTGCTGTGGGGAATCCCCGCGGGGGGATCCCCTCCCCCGCTCCGCTCGCGTCGTCCCGAATCGGCGGCCGACACCGCGCCGCTACTCCCCGACCACCCAGATCTTGATCGTCGTCGTCACCTCGGGATGCAGCCGGATTTCCGCCTTGAACACCCCGAGTTCCTTGATCGGTTCGTCCAGGTGGACGGCGTTGCGATCGATTTCGATTCCCTCCGCGGCCAGGGCCTCCGCGATCTCCTGGGGGCCGACCGAGCCGTACAACCGGTCGCCTTCGCCCGCGCGCATCGCAATCGTGCAGGAAACGGCCTCCAGCTTCTCGACCATTTGCCGCGCTTCCTCCAGCCGCGCCTGCATCTCTTCCTCCCGCTTCCTGCGCAGGGTCTCCAACCGCTTCAGCGCCCCGGGGGTCACCGGCGCCGCCAGACCCTTCGGAATGAGGTAGTTGCGGGCGTAGCCGTCGGCCACGACGACCTCGTCCCCCTGGGAGCCGAGCCCTTCGACGTCGTGCATCAGCATCAGTTTCTTCGACATCGATTCCACCCCCTACGGCAGGAGGGCCACCACGCGGCCCCGCTTGATGGCCCGCGCCAACTCCCGCTGATGGGAGGCGCATGTCCCCGTGACCCGCCGGGGCAGAATCTTTCCGCGTTCGGTCAGGAACCGCCGCAGCAGATCCACGTCCTTGTAATCGATCACCAGGGTCTTGTCCTCGCAGAACCGGCAGACCTTGCGCCGGCCGCGGCCTTTCCCCCTCGGCTTCCTGCTGTCGCTTCTCGTAGCCATGACAATATGAATTCCTTATCTCCGGGTCGCCCGGCCTCGGCCGGCCCGCCAGGCCGGCATCCTCCGCCGGGAAACCCTCTGTTGTTCCGTCCGAAACCGGGTCAGAAGGGAATATCGTCCTCCTGCGACGGGGAATCGGCCGCCGGCGATTCGCCGGCGGGCGGTTCCGGAACCACCCTCGTTCCCCCGCCCGGCCGCGCCGGAGCGTCCTCGAAATCGCCTCCCCGGGGACGGCCCAGGAACTGAACGTTCTGGACGACCACCCGGAGGCGGCTGCGCTTCTGACCGTCCTGGCTCTCCCAGGCGTCGTAGTGCAGCCGGCCCTCGACCAGCGCCTGGGAGCCCTTCTTGAGGTACTGGTTGGCCAGCTCCGCCTGTTTGCCCCAGAAGACCAGGTCGACGAAACAGGTCTCTTCGCCGCGTTCGCCGTCGGAACGCGTGTAGGACCGATTCACCGCCAGCCCGGTTTCACAGACGGGCCGGTTGCTCCCGGGGATATACCGCAGCTCGGGATCCCTCGTGAGGTTTCCCAGCAGAAAGACCTTATTCAGCGACGCCATCGTCTCCCGCCTCCTCCGCCTCCGTCGCCGCGGCGGGTTCCTCCGCCGGCGTCGAAGGCTCGGCCGGCCGGGCCCGCACGATGTGCGCGCGCAGCAATCCCTCGGTCAGGCGGTAACGCGCCAACAGGGGATCGACGACCGAACCGTCTCCCTCGAACTCCACGACGGCGTAATACCCGTGGGCCCGCTTGCGGATCGGATGGGTCAGAGTCCGCTTTCCCATCAGATCGACGGACGCGATTTCGCATCCCGCATCCCTGATTTCCTGCTGGACCTGCTCCAGCACCTTCTCCACGCCCGCTTCGCCGAGATCGTTGTCGACGATAAACATTGCCTCGTATCGATTCAATCCAACCTCCTCCGGACGCCGCCGTCTTCCGCGGTTCCCGTCCCTTCTGGAGAAACTCCCCTAGCCATTGTAACGATTCATCGCCGCTTCGATTCCCTCCGCGACGACGGTTTCCACCGCATCGGCGGCCCTCTCAATCGCCTCGCGCACCGATTCCCGTTCCTCGGGGGCGAAACTCGACAGGACGTGCCGGATCAGGTCCCCCCCGCGCGGGTCCCTGCCGATCCCGATCCGCAGCCGGGGAACCTCTTCCCCGCCCCAGACCTGCAGGATCGACCGCAGCCCCCGATGGCCTCCGCTCCCCCCCCGGGGACGCAGCCGGACCGCTCCCAGGGGCAGATCGGCGTCGTCGAGGATCACCAGCAACTCCTCCGGCCGCAGCCCCTGGGCCCGCCGCAGCGCCGCCGCGGCTTTTCCGCTCTCGTTCATGAAGGTGCGCGACCGGACGAGACGCACCGGCCGGCCGGCCAGTTCCGCCTCGCACAGATCCGCCGCGAGACGCCATTTCCTCCGGAAGACCGCGCCATGGCGTTCCGCGAGCCGTTCGACGACCATCCGCCCGACGTTGTGGCGGGTGTCGCGGTACTTCGCGCCCGGATTGCCGAGCCCGAACACGACGCGGATCTCCGCGGCCTTCTCGCCCCTGGTTTCCATGCTGCGGCGTCATCCCTGCCGACCCCGTGCGGCCTATTCCCCCTCGCCGGATCCTTCCTCGTCGGCCGCCTTGCCGACCACTTCCGGTTCCTCGGCGGCTTCCTCCGCCTCGGCGGCCTCCTCCTCCAGCTCGACGGCCACCCGCGGCGCCGCCACCGTGAAGACGACGAGATCCTCGTCGCTCACCAGCGTCACGCCCGGCGGGGGATCCATCTCGGCGATCTTCAACGAATGCCCGATCTCCAGCGCCGAGACGTCCACGTCGATGCTGCCCGGCAGATCCGTCGGAAGACACTCGACCTCGACCTCGTGCAGGATCTGTTCGAGCACCCCGCCCTGTTTCACGCCCGCGGATTCGCCGACCGGCTCGATCGGCACCCGCGCCCGAAGTTTCTCGGTCAGGAGGACCTCCCGGAAATCCACGTGCAGAATGTTCTCCCCGAGCACCTCGTGCTGGATCTCCTGCAGAAGGACCGAGCGCGGTTCCTCCTCCCCCTCGATCTCCAGGGTCAGGAAGACGTGTTCGCTGGCCGCGTGATGCAGCAGATGCATGAACTCCTCGGCGTCGAGATCCAGCGGAACCGATTCCCTCCGGCCGCTGTACACCACCGCCGGAATCCGTCCCTCGCGACGCAGCCGCTTCATCGCGCCCTTGCCCCTCGCCTCCCGGACCCTTGCCTTCAATGTCGCTGTCTCAACCATGGTACTCTCTCACCTCGGTCCGGCCGGTCGAATCCGCCGCCGGACGATCCTTCCTCCGCCGGGAGACCGGTCCGCCCCGCCTCCCGCCGGAAAGGGTTGATTCCCTACCCCGTGTCTTCGGACTCCGTTTCCGCGGCCCGGATCCCGGCGATCCCGGAGCCTTCCTTCCCCCTCCGCCGCGGCTCAGTCGCCGTTGTTCGTGCGGAACAGCGACGAAACCGATTCCGCGTTGTGAATCCGGCGGATCGCCTCTCCCAGCAGCTCCGCCACACCCAGAACCTTCACCGGAACCCCCTCGGGCACGGACACCGGGGTGCTGTCCGTGGTCACCAGCTCCTCGATCGGAGAGTTCCGGATCTTCTCGTAGGCCTCTTCGACCAGGACCCCGTGCGAGACGCAGGCCCGCACGCTCCTGGCCCCCTGTTCCTTCAGCGCCTTCGCGGCCTCCGTCAGCGTGCCGGCCGTCGTCGTCAGGTCGTCCACGATCACCGCGTTCTTCCCTTCGACGTCGCCGACGACGTGGAGCATCTTCACCTCCCGGGCGGAAAGCCGGCGCTTGGCGACGATCGCCAGGTCGCTGTGCAGCATCTGGGAATAGGCGTAGGCCATCTTGATCCCGCCGGGATCCGGAGAGACGGCCACCACGTTCTCCAGGGCCTGCTGCCGCAGGTAGCGGACCAGCACCGGCGCCGCGTAGAGATGATCGACCGGGATGTCGAAGAAGCCCTGGATCTGCTGCGCATGCAGATCCATCGTGAGCACCCGGCCCGCCCCGGCCGCGACGATCAGGTTCGCCACCAGCTTGGCGGTGATCGGAACCCGCGGCTGGTCCTTGCGATCCTGCCGGGCGTACCCGAAGAAAGGCATCACCGCCGTGATCCTCGCCGCGCTCGCCCGCCGCGCGGCGTCGATCATGATCAACAGTTCCATCAGGTTTTCGTTCGGGGGGCGGCAGGTCGGTTGCACGATGTACACATCGCACCCCCGCACGTTCTCCAGGATCTTCACGAAGATCTCGCCGTCCGGGAACCGGGCGATCGTCGTACGCGTCAGTTCCAGCCCGAGCGAAGATGCGATCCGTTCCGCCAACGGACGGTTGGCGGATCCCGAGATGATGCGCATCGCGGAGTTCCTGTAGTCCATTTCGTTCCGATCCTTCTCGGCTTCGCCGCCGGCCGGCTTGCGGCTGCCCTGGACGCGGAACGAGCCCCCGGGAAGATTCCGACGACTCTTCCCCTCCGGAGCGCGCACGATCATCGGGTCGAACGGGTATGCGCCCGGCGTTCGCGCCGCCGGGCTCGATCCGCGGGTTCGTGGCAGTGGCAGGAGAATTACGGAACCGCGCGCTTTTGTCAAGGAAGCCGCCCGGATATCCCGGGTTTCCCGGCGGCGATCCGCCCGGGAAGGCTCCCGCCCCGTGCCGCCGGCCGACGGCCCGCGCCCTTCCGGACGCCGGAATGGGGATTGACCCGCCCTCGAACAGGGGGTAAAAGGCAGTGTGGTTGGTCCAGGGGAACGCTCTTGGAGTGCGCGGACTGCGTGCCCCCGCGAACGGAGACCACCGCATCGGGAGGTAGTCGCGCGCACGGAACCGTTTCAGAAAAAGGGAGGTTGCTTATGGGAGCACTACGAAGAAGCGCATGGATTCTCGTGGTGGCGTTCGCACCCGCACTGGCGACGGGAGCCGTCCTGTTCCAGACGAATTTCGACAACGCCACCGGGCTGAGCGTCCTGGGAACCGCCGACACCGCGGCCACCTTCGCGTACGACTACAGCGCGGTGGGCGTACCGGCGAATCCGAACGATCCGGGGAACACCACGGCCCTCAAGCTCGAGGCCAACATGTCGGCCGGGGCGGCCAACGAGATCGCGGTGGTGACGTCCGGATTGAGTCTGACCGCACCGTACCAGGTGACGTTCGACTTCTGGATCAACGCCAACGGTCCGTTCCCGGGCGGCGGCAGCGGATCCACCGAGTTCGGCGGGGGCGTCGTCGGTCATGACGGGGTCACCGCCGGCCGCAACGGAGCCTCGCTGATGATCACCGGGGAGGGCGGGTCGAGTTACGACTGGCGCCTGTACAAGGACACCGGCCTGCAGTACATCGCAAGCGGCCAGTACGACGTCGCCAGCAACAACAACTGGGACACCGACCTTTCCACGTGGTTCCCGGCGCAGTCGCCTCCGGCGGCCCAGGCGGCCCTCTACCCGAACCAGACCGGCCAGACTAACCCTGGCTGCGGCGGATTCGCATGGCACACCATGACCATCACGGTTGCCGGCGGCCTGGCGAACTTCAAGGTGGACGGCCACAGCATCGGCTCGATCGATCCGAGCATCGGCAATCCGGTCTCGATCTCCGGGGAAGCCGGCGTCATCTACGCCGACATCTACTCCTCGGTCTCCGACAACGCGGCCGTCAGCTTCGGGCTGTTCGACAACCTGGTCATCACCGACGTCCCGGAACCGGGCACCTTCATCCTGCTCGGCCTCGGCGCCGTCGCCGCTCTGCGGCGCCGTCGCCGCTAGGGCGCACGGGAATCGACCCGACAGAAGCCAAACCAGGGGCCCCGCCGGTCCGATCCGGCGGGGCCCCTTCCTCCTCCGGTGCAT